>CAZUQS010000030.1:0-11491 GCA_964622615.1 uncultured Candidatus Izemoplasmatales bacterium
AATTTTTATCTCATATTAGGACATGTGATGCGATTGTTCAAGTGGTCAGATGCTTTGATGATGAAAACGTGGTTCATGTAGATGGATCTATTGACCCCTTAAGAGATATTGAAACGATTATGATTGAATTGATTTTTGCTGATATGGAAGTTATTGAAAAGCGAATACCAAAAATCAGAAAAAGAGCAGAACTGAAACTAGATAACGACTCTGTTTTCGAATATGGAATCTTGTTAAAGTTGTATGAAGCGTTGAAAAGTCAATTGCCAATAAGGGCAGTAAAGTTAAATGAAGAGGAACAAAAAATAATTAAAAATTTCTCATTCCTAACAGCGAAACCAATGGTATATGTTTGTAATGTTTCGGATGAGGAATTATCTGATTTTTCTGGAAATGAGTATGTACAGAAAGTAGAAGAATTAGCTACTAAGGATGCTTCTCAGACGGTTGTTATTTCAGCAAAGATAGAGCAGGAATTAAGTGAACTTGACCCTGATGAAAAAGATATGTTTATGGAGGAATTGGGAGTAACAAGATCCGGTTTGGATGAACTTATAGCGGTGAGTTATGATATTTTAGGTTTAAAAACATTCTTTACTGCAGGCGAAAAAGAAGTCCGAGCTTGGACATTCAAAAACGGAATGAAAGCACCTGAATGTGCTGGTATAATTCATACTGATTTTCAAAAAGGATTTATTAGAGCAGAAACAATCAGATACATCGATCTTATCAATGCGGGCTCAGAAGCGAAAGCAAAAGAACAAGGGAATTTTAAACTTGAAGGCAAAGAATATATAGCAAAAGATGGTGATGTTTTTCACTTTAGGTTTAATATATAGAGGTTATTTATGGAACTTAATAAACAAATAGTTGATGCATTAAAAAAACTTAATTATAGTATTAGCACAGCAGAATCTGTTACGGGAGGTAAGATTATCAGTAATCTTATTGAAGTGCCTGGAGCATCTAAAGTTACGGAATTATCCTTTGTGGTTTACTCGGATTCAGCAAAGATAAAAGCTCTAGGTGTGAATCAAGCTATTATAGATAGGTTTGGTGTGGTGTCGGAAGAAGTAGCATTAGAAATGGCAAGAAGAACTAAGGATATTACAGACTCAAATGTTGTTATTTCTACTACGGGTGAAGCTGGTCCCATCGTCAATGAACAGGATATAGTGACGGGGACAATTTGTTTTGGGTTAATTATCAATGATGAGGAATATACTAGTAAAAAGAAATTCGCAGGAAGTCGATTAAATATCATTGATAGTGCAGTTACATATATACTTAAAGATTTATTGATGAAATTGTTGTAAAATAAACAGACGTTTGAATACGTCTTTTTTATTGTAAATATATTCATGAACCCGATAGAATTAACCTTCAAAAAATGTTACAATAATATTTGTGTATTCTGGAGGTGCTTTAGATGAACTTAAATAAACTAACAAAAAAACAATCAGGAGTAATATTTTTGATTGTTTATGGGTTGACATTCATACTAGGTCTTTTTATTATATTCTTAGGATTATATTATGGAAGAAACATAATTATAACGATGCTAATAGCTGATATTATTATGACACTTGTAATATTTATTGTGGGTTTAATCATTAAAAACGCGTCATTATATGATCCGTATTGGAGCGTTGTACCACCCTATTTAATGATTCTTTGGGCACTTTCATCATATGGTTTTCAACTACCGATTAATGTAATTCTCTTAATTATTGCTGTATGTTTTTGGGGGGTTAGACTCACCTACAATTGGTGGAAAAATTGGACTGGATTTTCAAAGCAAGACTGGCGTTATGATTACTTGAGAGAAAAAAACCCAAAACTATATCCTATTACAAACCTGTTTGGAATTCATATGATTCCAACAGCTGTGGTATTTTTACAAATGATTAATGTGTTTGATATTATGAAATATTCTTTTGTCAGCACGCTCTTTTTCATTGGATTAATTCTATCTCTAATAGCACCTGTAATCCAATTTTTATCTGATAAACAAATGTATGATTTTCGAGCGAAAAACACGGACAAAAATAAAGTTATAAACACAGGCTTATGGCGATTTTCTAGGCATCCGAATTATTTCGGTGAACTTCTATTTTGGGTTGGTATTTACATAATGTATTTATCATATGCAGGAACTATAAATATTAATATTCTGTATCCAATTGCTATGATACTTTTGTTTATTTTTATTAGTATACCTATGATGGAGAATAGATTAGTTAACAGGCCTGGATATAAGGCATATCAAAATTCAGTATCGATGATTCTTCCATTTTTGCCAAAAAAGAAAAAGTCATCATCTGTTTCTGAAGAAAAAGCTTAACCAAAACCAACCTTTTTCCGAAAGTATTTTATATAGACAAAAAATAGTTATTATGATATAATAATTCGATGTGAATTTCATTCACCTTGCTGCTTTAGCAGCCAATAGACCAAAAGGAGGAAAAAATATGAAAAAATACGAAATAATGTACATCATTCGTCCAAATCTTGAAGATGGAGTAAGAAACGCTTTAATTGAAGAATTTAGCAAAATCTTAATAGATTTTAAATCTGAAAATTTGAAAGTAAATGAATGGGGAATCAAAGATCTTGCTTATGAAATAGCTGATTCTAAAAAAGGTTACTATGTTATTATAAATGTAGAAGCTCCAGTAGAAGCTATTAACGAGTTAGATAGAGTTATGAAAATTAGAGAAAATGTTATTCGTCATATAGTAATAGCTAGAGACGAGAAGTAGGAGGTATTTTATGTTTAATAAAGTCGTTTTAATCGGAAGATTAACTAAAGACCCAGAATTAAGATATACAAGTACTAACAACCTTCCTGTTGTATCATTTACTCTTGCTGTTAATCGCCCTTATGCTGTTCAAGGCAACGATAGAAATGCAGATTTTATTAGCTGTACTGCTTGGAGAAAACAAGCTGAAAATATTCATAAGTACGTTAGTAAAGGAAGCATGGTAGCCGTTGAAGGAAAACTGCAAACGAGAGATTATATGGATGAAAAAATAAACGCTAGAAGATATATCACAGAAGTAATTTGTGATTCAGTCGTTTTCTTAGACTCAAAAGGTTCAAGCGATTATAGTAAACCACAAACAGATAATGACTCTAAGGAAGACGAATTACCAAAAGGTAATTTTAACAATGTCGAAGACGACTTACCATTTTAGAGAGGAGAATTATTATGCCAGCACCAACAAGTAGACCAAGCAAACCAGGATTCAAAAATAACCGTCGTAGAAGCCGTAAAAGATGTTACTTTACTGAAAATAAAGTAAATTATATTGATTTTAAAGAATATGAATTATTGAAGAGATTTATCTCGGATAGAGGTAAAATTTTACCAAGACGAGTTACTGGAACAAAAGCATATTTTCAAAAACATTTAGCTGTCGCAATTAAACGTGCACGCTTTATGGCTTTACTACCATACGTAAAAGATTAATTTTAGGCTCAATGAGCCTTTTTTCTTTGGCCGCTCTTATATATTTAAATCTAAGATTTAAAATACACAAAAATTCGGCAATAAAAACAGTCGAATATAAATAGCTTATCAAGTTTGAAAATTAAACTTTTTGTGATATAATTATTCTAATTAGGCTAGAAAGAGGAATTTTATGAAAAAACCTTTCAGAACGCAATTAATTGTCATATTTATTACCTATGTAATTTTAATTGCAGTTGGGTATTTTGTTATATTACCAAACTTGGCCGTAAATTATTTTTGGTTCTATATAATTTTAATATTTACTGTATTAGTAGCATATATTATTCAACAATTGCTTTCCAAAACCAAACGATCTAGAATCAGTGATTTAGAAAATAAAATACGCGAAATAAACAAGACAAATAAATTCAAAATTAATAGTGAGGATATTGCTTTAAATTATCTTCCGGTAGGTATTGTTATTTACGATGAAGAAGAAGAGATTGTGTATGCAAATGCCCAAGCAAAAGAGTATTTTTCAAACGTTCTTGTAGGTAGAAGTTTACAAGTAATTAGTAAAGATTTAGCGGACAGTGTTTCGAAAAGAATTGGCAAATTCATTTTGGATATTTATGATAAGAAGTTTGACACAATTCATTATCCTAAAAATCGGACAGTGTACTTATTTGAAGTGACAGATAGAGAATTTACAAAAGAAAAATATATCAAATATACAGATGCAATCGGAGTAATGAGATTGGATAACTTTGCTGATGCAACTGAAAACCTAGACTTTCAAGACAAAGCAAATATTCAAGGATTATTACTCGGAGCGATTGATAACTGGTGTACAAAGAATAATGTATATTTCAACAATTTACGTCCAGAAAAGACAATCATTTTCCTGAATAAATATCAATTAGATGAAATTATAAAAGATAAATTTGATATTATGAATACGATTGCTGATATCTCTAAGAATAATGATTTGAGAATTACATTATCCATTGGAGTCGCTTGCTTTGAAGCGAATGCAAAAATGATTGGGGAAGCAGCGGAAGAAGCCTTGACTTTAGCGGAAGATAGAGGTGGAGATCAAGCCGTTGTCAACTTTAAAAATCAACCACTTAAAATCTTTGGTGGAAAAGAAAATACTGCAGAAAAGAGAAGCAAGATTATTGCTAAAGTGAACTCTAGAGCATTGGAAGATTTTATTGATAGTTCAAGTACGGTCTATGTTATGCCACATATTGGAACCGACTTGGATGCTTTGGGTGCAGCTATTGGTGTCTTAGAAATGGCTTTAGCAAAAAATAAAAAAGCAAGTATTGTTTTGGACTTTGATCATGTTGACCAAACATGTCAAAAAGTAATTAATATGTTAAATCGAGAATACATCAAATTACTTGAATATATAGTTGACCCTCAAGAAGCTTTGGATGAGATTAACCCCGATTCGTTATTGGTGATTGTTGATCATCATTCCTTAGCACAGACAATTGAACCTAAACTTATTGAAAAAACAAAACATATCATTGTAATAGATCATCACAGAAGAAAAGACAATGTGTTGTCAGATGTGCTGATTAATTATGTTGAACCATATGCTTCTAGTTCGGTTGAATTGGTTACAGAATTGATTGATTTATTTAATGTGGACGTTAGCATTGATCCGTTTGAGGCAACCATAATGTTAGCAGGAATGATAATTGATACCAATAATTTTTCTTATCGGACTGGTGTCAGAACATTTGAAGCAGCAGCTAGATTAAAACGATTTGGAGCTGATCCATTTAAAGCACGGTTAATGTTAAGAGAATCATTAGATGATATCCGTACAAAAACTAATTTGGTGAACCAAGCTAGAATTGTATCAAATCATTTCGCAATCACTTCGTTATCTGAATCCGATATAACAGAGCGTGTACAATTAGCTAAAACAGCTGATGAATTGCTAAAGATTGATAATATAATTGCATCCTTTGCAATTGGTAATATAAATGCAGATACGATTGGCATATCTGCAAGATCTCTGGACCAATTTAATGTATCTGTTGTTATGGAACGATTTGGTGGTGGCGGACACTTAAATAATGCAGCCGCACAAGTCAAAGATATGGCGATTTCAGAAGTCGCTGAAAAAATTGAAGAATTTATAAAAGAAACTTTTAAGGAGGAAACGACTATGAAGGTAATCCTAATAAAAGATATTAGAGGCAAAGGGAAAAAAGGTGAAGTAATTGATGTTGCTACAGGGTACGCAAATTATCTCTTAACATCAAAACACGCTGTTGCTTCTAATACCGCTAATATTAGAGCATTGGAATCAGAAAAAGCAAAAGAAGTTTTGGAAGCAAATAAGGAACTTGAAACAGCGAAAAAATTGAAAGAACAAATCGAAAAAAGTCCTATTAAACTATATGTAAAAATTGGTGAATCAGGTAAACCGTTTGGATCTATTAATACGAAACAAATTGCGGATGAACTTAAAAAAACATATGCTCTTACCGTGGACAAACGAAAAATCGATTTAGACGAAAATATTCATTCGTTAGGAACATATGAAGTGAACATAAAAATACACAAGGATGTAAATGCTATTATTAATTTACAAGTACTTGAAGAAGAATAATTGGAGGGTAAACCATGGATCAAATTCCTGCTAATATTGAAGCTGAACAAGCGGTGTTAGGAACAATATTTTTTGAAAATTACATGATGAAGACAATTACAGATAAGTTAACTGATTCAGATTTTTATTACCCTAATCATAAAATTATATTTCGTGTAATGAAAGATTTATTTCATCAAGGAATATCAATTGATTATGTTACCGTTGTAAATAATCTTGAAAGCATTAATTTGTTAATAAAAGCCGGGGGAGCAGAATATGTAACACAATTAGCGAACACAGTTCCTTCTACAACCAATTTCTTACACTATATCAATATTGTTAAGGATAAGGCGGTAATAAGGAAATTACAATCTACTTGTAATCAAATTTTGGAAGATTCAAAAACGGTAACAAATACTCCAGATTTTATTGATGAAGTAGAAAAAAGCATATTATCTGTAACCAAGGAAAGAAGATCTTCCGATTTCAGAGACGTATCTGATGTTGCGAATCAAACATTAGAAAACATTGCTGTGCAAGCACAACATACTTCTGATATCACTGGGTTGGATACGAAATACTATATGTTAAATCAATACACGTTAGGTTTACAACCATCTGATTTGATTATTATTGCAGCAAGACCTTCTGTTGGGAAAACAGCATTCGCCTTAAACTTAGCTTTGAATGTTGGGAAACTAAGGAAACAACCGCATATCGCATTCTTCTCACTTGAAATGGGCGTTGAACAGCTGGTTATGCGTTTGTTGTCATGTCAATCACAAGTGGACAACACTGCAATGAGAAAAGGTAGTTTAAATCCTATTGAATGGGAAAAGCTCCAACATGCAGCAAAAGCATTGGAAGATACAAACATTTATTTTGATGATTCTGGTACCGTTAAAGTTACAGAACTAAGGAGTAAGTGCCGTAAACTTAAACAAGAAGACAAATTAGATTTAGTAATCATTGATTATTTGCAATTATTGAGTGGTTCCGGAGCTTATAAAGGAAACAGAGTACAGGAAGTTTCGGAGATAAGTCGTGTTTTAAAAGAAATGGCAAGAGAGCTGAAAATTCCGGTAGTAGCGTTATCGCAGTTATCTCGGAATCTAGAACGCCGTGAAAATAAAAGACCAATGATGGCTGATTTAAGAGAGTCTGGGTCCATTGAACAGGATGCTGACATTATTATATTCTTATATAATCCAGCGGACAAGGATCAAGATGACTCCAACAAGAACCAAGTGGAATTTAATATTGCAAAGAATCGTTCAGGTGTTACAGCAGAATTTTCTTTGTTATTTAACAAGAATATGTCAAACTTTAATAATCTTAAAGTAGAAAGATAAAGAAAACAGGGACACTCGTTGTCCTTGATTTATGAGGTGATAAAAATGTTGACTGATAGATTAGATCAAATCGAATCAAGGTATATAGAAATCACAACACTAATGTCCGATTCAACTGTGACTTCGGATATCAAGCAAGTGACGGAATTATCCATAGAGTTTTCTAAAATAGAGAAAACTGTAATTATATACCGTGAATATAAAAAATTGACATCTCAATTAGATGACTTAAAAGAAATGACGAAGGATCACGATTCAGATATCAGAGAAATGGCTGAAATGGAATTGGAAGAAGTTAAAGAAAGAATAATTGCTGCAGAGACAGAACTTGAATTGTTGCTGATTCCGAAAGATCCGAATGATGAGAAGAATGTTATTGTGGAAATCAGAGGAGCAGCTGGTGGAGATGAAGCGAATATATTCGCAGGAGATTTATTTAGAATGTACAATAAGTTTGCTGAAACGAAAAGCTGGAAGATTGAAGTCTTAAATGCTGAAGTGAAAGAAGCTGGTGGATATAGTCAAATAGAGTTTATGGTCAACGGGGAAGCCGTTTATTCTTTATTAAAATATGAGTCAGGGGTTCACCGTGTACAACGAGTGCCTCAAACAGAATCCAGTGGTAGAATCCATACTTCTACAGCTACCGTTTTAGTATTACCGGAAGCAGAAGAAATCGATTTTGAAATGAATATGGAAGATGTAAGAGTAGATACATTCTGCTCATCGGGACCTGGTGGACAATCTGTAAATACAACTAAGTCAGCTGTTAGAGTAACCCATATTCCTACAAATACAGTAGCACAATGTCAAGATGGAAAAAGCCAACACGAAAACAAAGCATCTGCTTTAAAAATTCTACGATCTCGCTTATATGATAAAGTATTGCAAGAGAAACTTGAAAAAGAAGGTGCAGAACGAAAATCGAAAGTAGGCGCAGGAGATCGATCTGAGAAAATCAGAACATATAACTACCCTCAAAATAGAATTACAGATCATCGAATTGGGTTTACAATTCAACAATTGGATCGAATAATTGATGGAAGATTAGACCCTGTCATCGATGCTTTGATTACAGAAGAACAGAGAAGGAAGTTAGAAAAAGAGTAATGTCTAGTTATAAACAAGCGTTAGAAAAAGCAAATAAACTGACAAGAAAAAAAGGAAAAGAAACCAGTGCAACCAAGTTATTATTGTTGCACTTTTCTGATTTAGAACCTACAGAATTGTACTTGAAATATGAAACTGAAATGCCTGAGAAAACATATAATAATTTCTTTGATGGATTAAATCAATATTTAGAACACAATATCCCAACGCAACAAATTATGGGTTATGTATACTTTTACGGACATAAATTTATTGTGAATGATCAAGTGTTAATTCCTCGTTTTGAAACGGAAGAATTGGTTGTGAATGTATTAATGCTTTATGACGAGTACTTTCCAAATCAGAATATCGACTTGGTAGATATTGGTACTGGGTCTGGATGTCTGGCTGTAACACTAAAAAAAGAGGAAGAACAACACTTTACAGTAACTGCTACCGATATTAGTAAAGAAGCATTAGAAGTAGCGATACAAAACGCTAAAAATCTGGAAGTTGTTGTGGAGTTTTTACAAGGAGATATGTTGCATCCGGTGTTAGATCGCAAATTTGATATTATTGTTTCCAACCCTCCTTATATACCTAGTGAAGAAACAGTCGATGATATCATATTCGACAACGAACCACATGTAGCTTTATTTGGTGGAGAAGACGGATTGAAATTTTATAATCAAATTTTGAATAATGCATCAAAGGTTATGAAACCAAAATCAATTATTGCGTTTGAACATGGATATGACAAAGCAGAAAAATTAAGATCAATTGCAAAATCAAATTTTCCAAATGCAACTATTTACACACTGAAGGATATGCAAAAATTAGATAGAATGACATTTATTATCAACGGATTTGAAGTAAAGTTATAGTTAGCATACAAAGAATAAATGATGCGTTCTTTCAAATGAGCTATAATATCTATTTCAAAATGATTAAAATGTGTATGCAGTATATATAAAAAAATTGAAAAAATCAAAATGATAAGAATTCTCAAATTTATTGAGATTCTTTTTTTCTATATAATAATATATATATTATTAGGAAAAACATCATAAATTTTTCAAATAAAAACTGTTGACAATTATTCAAAAAGCTATATATTATTATAGTGAAGCGAGGCGATATTATGTCTAAAAAACTTGTAATAGTAGAATCCCCAGCAAAATCGAATACAATAGGTAAGTACTTAGGTGATGATTATATTGTAAAATCGTCAATAGGTCATATTAGAGATTTAGCTGTGATGGGGCCAGGCGGCTTAGGTGTTGATGTAGAAAATGAATTTAAGCCAACCTATGAAGTATTACCAGATAAGAAAAAAGTTGTTCATAGTTTAAATAAATCACTTACAGAGTGCGATGAAGTATATCTTGCGACTGACCATGACCGAGAAGGAGAAGCTATTTCTTGGCATTTATTTGAAACGTTGAATATTAAAAATCAAAAGGTTCATAGGGTTGTATTTAATGAAATCACGAAAGAAGCGATACTTGAAGCATTTATAGAACCTGGTGAAATCAACATTGATTTAGTGAACTCTCAAGAAACAAGAAGAATATTAGATCGAATCATAGGATTTAAATTATCAAAACTGCTTCAATCTAAAATTAAATCAAAATCTGCTGGACGCGTTCAATCAGCTGCATTAAAAATAATAGTCGATAGAGAAAAAGAAATCGATGCTTTTGTGATTGAAGAATATTATGAAATATACGCTGAATTAGATGGGCTAGAAGCTAAATTACATAAAGTGAATGATGCTGATGTTGATATTTCTACCCAAGAAGAGTCGAAAAAAATCATGGATTCACTTTCCAATGAATATATAGTGGAGAGTGTTGAAACAAAAACCAACAGAATTAATGCAAAACCACCATTTATTACTTCAACCTTACAACAATTAGCGTCTTCAAAATATGGGTATTCACCTACAAAAACAATGCGATCAGCACAAATACTTTACGAAGGAGTTGATTTGGGAGCGGAGACAGTAGGTTTGATTACATATATGCGTACCGATTCCATTCGTCTATCGGATATGTTTATCGATGAAGCAAAAAAATACATTCTAAATAATTATGGAGCGAAGTATTATGGGAATACTAGAAAGAATGCAAAAAAACAAAATGTTCAAGATGCACATGAGGCGATAAGACCAACAAGTATATATAGAACACCAAGTTCTGTAAAACAATATTTATCTGCCACAGATTTTAAGATATACCAATTAATATATTATCGTGCACTAGCATCATTGATGACGCCAAGAATCAATGATGTCACAACGATGATAGTGAAAAATAATACCTGTAAATTTAAAACAACTGGTACAAAAAGAATTTTTGACGGATATTTAAAAGTATATAAGCATTTAGACGCTGAAAACGAAACGAACGAAATTGATCTTGGGAAGTATAATGTATCGGATATAGTCCCTTGTGAAAAAGTATATGATAAGCAATTATTTACTACACCTCCAGCTAGATTTACAGAAGCTAGATTCATCAAAGAGATGGAAGATTTAGGAATTGGTAGACCATCTACGTATGCACAAACAATTATGACAATCAAAAAAAGAAAATATGTTCAACTAAAAGAGAAGAAATTTTTCTCTACAGAGCAAGGAACGTTGACGATTGATAAGTTGGATAAATATTTCCATGAGTTTATTGGACCAAACTATTCCAAACAAATGGAAGTATTATTAGATGAAATAGCAAATGGCAACCAAGAACGCGTTGTTGTATTAAATGAGTTCTATCAATATTTCATGCCTTTAATAGCGAATGCTACAAAGAATATGTCTAAAGTCGCGCCGAAAGAAACCGGAGAATCATGTCCAAAATGTGGCTCACCAATGGTTCATAGAATCGGAAAATATGGCGAATTTGAAGCATGCTCAAATTACCCAAAATGTAAATATATTAAACAAAATGAAAATAAAGAAAAAATTGAAGTGTATGACA
>CAZUQS010000031.1:0-2113 GCA_964622615.1 uncultured Candidatus Izemoplasmatales bacterium
ATCCGGGCTTATATTTTCTTTTATAAATTTATTGTTGTTTTACATAATGGATTTATTTGTTTTTGGAGAAGCATTTTCATTCTTAAACTATTTATACCCAATAGCTTTTGTAGTGATGTTTCAGGTTTCACGAGCAATCATCAAAAATATATATCTTAGATTAATGCATAGAGCTACATTAAAAAAGATAAAAAATAGGTAGGTAAAAATATGGCAAGTATTCCAATCAAAGAAGTCGTAAAAGGTCTTAAACTTGAAATTGTAGCTGGGGAAAAAGGAATTGATAGAAAAGTATCAAATCAAAGTCTTTCAAAACCAGGATTAGAGTTTGCTGGTATGTTTGACTATTATGAACACGATAGAATTCAAATTATTGGTTCAAAAGAAGGCACGTTTTTTCATTGGTTAGATGAAGAAGATAAACAGATACGAATTAAAATGTTGTTTGAAAAGAATCCACCAGCATTTATATTTTCTACGAATGTGAATGTTCCGGAAATTTTCATTTCATTTGGAAACAAATATAATATACCAATTTTGAAAAGTTCCTATGCAACTTCAGCTCTTTTTAGTGAATTGTATGCATTTCTACAAGCAAGATTAGCAGAGCGTACTTCAAGACATGGTGTGTTAATGGATATAAATGGGGTTGGAGTATTGATTTCTGGGAAAAGTGGTTTAGGTAAATCAGAAGTAGCTTTAGAACTTATTCGAAGAGGATATGTTTTGGTTGCAGATGATATGGTTGAAATGTTTCAACTTGAAAAAGGAATCGTCATAGGGGAAGCACCAAACATATTAAAAAAATATTTAGAAATCCGCGGAGTTGGTATAGTCAATGTTGTATATCTTTTCGGGGTAAAAGCATATAGAGAAAGCAAGAAGGTTTCGCTTATTGTTGAATTAGAAAAATGGGATGATAAGTCAGACTTTGATCGATTGGGTATGAAAGAAGAATATCACAAAATATTTGATACTTATATTTCGCACATTTCTATTCCAATCACAGAAGCTAGAAATACAGCTACTTTGGTAGAAGCTGCAGCATATGATTTTAAATCAAAAGAGCTTGGTTATAATTCTGCGAATGAATTTAATAAATTATTGAATGAAGAAATAAAGAAAAACCAAGGGAAAGACAACGAGGGACAAGATGAGTAAACATATTAGAAGCCTATTATTGATTTTATTGATTGGGCTAACATTCACATTAGCTAGTTGCAACAATGAGGGGTTACCTGCGGAAGATTCGTTTTCTATTACTTTTGTTGATTATGATGGTTCAGTTTTAAAGACAATTGATTGTACTGTTGGTGAAACTTGTGACATTATTCCACCAACAGACCCAAATAATAAAGAAAATGCTTATTTTACAAGATGGTCTTTATTTGAAAGTCAATATAGTTCAATTGATAGAGATATAGAAATAGATGCTATCTATACATTAGATAACCGCGTGGTTACTATAGGGAATAGATCTATTGTTTTCTATTCGTTCTTTATTATTTCTGGAATTATGTTTGCTTTATTTTTAGGAACAAGAGAGATGCCTCGAATTGGTATGAAGAATGAGGACTTAATTGATGGCTTTCTTTGGATAGTGCCAATAGCCATTTTAGGATCGAGACTTTGGTATGTAGCATTTGAGTTAAGCAACTTTTTGGGTGGTGGGTTTTTCCCTTCCTTATTAAGAATTCTAGGGTTTAGAACTGGAACGCTAGATTTTTCAAATTTCGGTTTGTCAGGGCTTGCTATTCATGGGGCATTTGTTACCGCGATGATTTGTGCATATTTTTATACTAGAAGACGTAAAATTGATTTGTTTAAGGTATTCGATGTTGTTGCTATAGGATTTATTATCGCCCAAGCGTTTGGGAGATGGGGAAATTTCTTCAATCAAGAAGCACATGGTGGTGTTGTTGGTGGAATGACGAATGGTATCGCAAACTTAAGTATTGAAGAACAATATAATTTCTTAAAATATACACTTCACTTACCACAATTTATTGTAAATAACATGTATATAGTTGGTGGATTGCATTCTATATCTGTTGAACCAATTACTGCGTTTTATCATCCTACATTCTTTTATGAATCGATGTTTAATGTTTTA
>CAZUQS010000031.1:2123-11414 GCA_964622615.1 uncultured Candidatus Izemoplasmatales bacterium
GAATGAAAAAAATTCATTTTGGAGAATTGCTATCCTTCTATTTGGTTTGGTATGGCGGATTAAGAATATTTATCGAAACCATGAGAACCGATCCTTTAGTATTCGAAATATTTGGTATAACAATGAAATCTGCGATTGTAACATCAGTTTTAATGATTGCTGCAGGAGTACTGTTATCCGTATATATAAGAATCAAAAGAAAAGGGTTAACCTATGGTACAGTACCTGGATACTTTGGATATAAAAAGGAACAACAACCAAAAGAGGTAGTAGAAGAATAATAGGAGTGATAAGATGTCATTTTCTACAAAAATAAAAACAGAATTACAGAGTATTAAACAATCAGATTGTTGCAACAAAGCAGAATTATCTGCTATGCTACATATTGGTGGTTCGATTGAAAAAAATAGCACAGGATTAAGTTTGGTTTTCCAAAGTACTAACAACGCTGTTATTAGACGATTTGTTAGTATTGCTAAGTCAATGTACAGTTTGGAAGTAACAATTATAAAGAAACAAATTACAAGACTGAAAAAACAAGATTTATTTATTGTTAAAATATCTGAGCAAGTAGATTTCTTGCTAACGGATTTATCACTTATTAATAAGTCAGCTATATTTTTTCAAGAAGTCGATGAACACATTATTGAAAAAGAATGTTGCAAAAGATCATATTTAAGAGGGGCGTTTTTAGCAACTGGGTCCATTAACTCTCCTGAAACGAGTTCATATCACTTAGAGATACAAGCTTTTTCTGAAGTTCAAGCGAATGTTTTAAAGGATTTAGCGAATTATTTCTCATTAAAAACTAAAGTAGCGAAGAACCGAAGAGGGTTTATTGCATATATAAAAGAAGCGGAAAGAATAGCAGATTTTTTAAGGGTGGTTGGAGCAAACAATTCATTATTTGATTTTGAAGATTCGCGAATTAAACGTGATTTTAAAAATTCCATAAATCGAGTGATTAATTGTGACATTGCAAATGAAAAAAAGGCAATGGATGCAGCTAATAAGCAATTGGGATATATAAGGATTATCGAAAAAAGATACAATAATTTAAGTAAAGCAATGAGCGAAGCTATATTCTTAAGAAAAAAATACCCAGAATCAACTCTTTTAGAATTAAGTTATGCTTCTTTAGAACATTACGACAAACAAATTTCGAAGTCCGCATTGAATCATCGTTTTAGATCGATGAAGGATTTGGCAAACAAAATATTAATTGAAGAGGCGTTAAAATGATAGTTGGTATTGGTGTAGATATATTAAAAATATCAAGAATGAAGTTAGAACACGCTAAAAGAGTCTTAAGCGAAGAAGAATTTATCATTTTTAATGAATTTAAATTAGAGTCAAGAAAATTAGAGTATTTAGCGGGAAGATTTGCAGCAAAAGAAGCGATTATCAAAGCGATTGGGAATACTAAATATATTGTTGGAATGAGAGATATAGCGATTTTAAACGATGATAATGGGTTGCCTTATGTAAAAAAGCCAGTCTATGATGACATTAGAATTATGATTAGCTTATCCCACGAAAAGGACAATAGTATTGGCATGTGTGTTATCGAAAATGTGTAGTTTTTTTGATAGGTGAAAAATTGTCTTGAAAAAAACATTAAAATTAAGTAAAATATTAATACTGAGGTGAGAATATGGCAACATACAAAAAAGGATATAAGAAACAAAATTCAGAACAGGTATTATTAAAAGTTATCGTTTCAATCATCGTTTCGGTTTTGGTTTTCATAGGAATAATTTTTATTTATGACGCTGCATCTAAATGGCGTGATTATGGTCATTATACAACTATAACAGAATACGATGGAATCTTTGATTACACAAATGGTGGTACTGAAGAACTACAGGATTATGTAGTATATTTCTATTCAGACTCTTGTGAAAATTGCGGAATTGCTAAAACGGATGTTTTAAGAGACGGAAACAAACTCAATAAAGGCGATGATATGTTCTTTATTGCGAGTACAGACACTATGAATGACGCGGATGCTAGTCTTACTGCATTTTTAAGCGAGATTGATCTTAGCGGAATGGTTACACCATTATTAATTGTTGTCGTTGATGGGGAATTCTACGAAGTATTTACTGGAGCTAGCTCTGTTGTTGCTGCTTTAGATAATATGGTAGATGAAACATACGAAGCATTTAATTAATCATAATTAGTTTTTAGATATAAAAAACCTTTACTATTTTCTGTGAAGGTTTTTTTAAATACTTGATAAATATTTAATAATAAATTAAATCTAAAATATAGCTTTATATTTTTTGTTAATTTCATATTTATATGTTAAAATATAGAAGAAAGAAACGGTGATCATATGGAATATTTAAACGAAAATTTAATTAAACAAGTAGCTAAAAGCCAAGCTATTAAAGTAAAACAAGTTGAAGTTGTACTAGGGATGTTAGATGAGGGCAATACAGTGCCGTTTATTGCAAGGTATAGAAAAGAACAAACAGGAGCTTTGGATGAAGAACAAATCAGAGCAATTGAGAAAGAATACGAGTACGGAAAAAGTCTCGAAAAACGAAGAGAAGACATCACTCGTTTAATTGATGAAAAGGGAATGTTAACGGAAGAATTGAGAGTTCAAATAAATAAATGTGATAAGTTAATTGATCTTGAAGATATTTATCGCCCGTTTAAGGAAAAGAAAAAAACAAAAGCTACTGAGGCAATTAAAAAAGGGTTAGAACCACTAGCAACACAATTGTTACTGTTCCCTGAAATAGATGATTTAGATGCATTAGCTGAACCATTTATAACAGAGGAAGTACCAACAATTGAAGAAGCTTTTGAAGGCGCAAAACATATTATTGCTGAAATGATTTCTGATAATGCAAATTACCGCAAGTGGATTAGAGATTATACTTATAATAATGCACATATCATTACAAAAATAAAAAAGAATGCAGAAGACACTTATAATACATACCAAAATTTTTATGATTATGAAGAATCTCTTAAGACGATAAAATTATATAGGATTTTGGCTATTAATAGAGCGGAAAAAGAGAAGATTATTACTGCTAAAATTGATATTTCATCCGATGCGATTCATAGTTATTTGAATCGTCAAGTAATAACAAATCAAGATTCTATTGTAGTGCCTTTGATTGAAGACGCATGCAAAGACGCATACAAAAGATTGATTAGCGGATCTATTGAACGAGAAATTAGAAGTGATTTTACAGATAGAGCAGAAAATCAAGCAATACATATATTTTCAGAGAATTTAAGGTCGCTATTATTACAACCACCACTAAAAGGCAAAATGGTACTGGGAGTCGATCCAGCATTCAGAACCGGTTGTAAATTAGCGGTTATAGATAATTTTGGAAAGTATATGGCTAAAGGGGTGATTTATCCTCATGAAGCTTATAAAGGCGGAAGGGCAGACCCTCAAAAAGTACAAGCAGGAAAAAAATTAATAGCTGCTGTTGTAAGAAAATATGATATTGATATTATAGCAATTGGAAATGGAACTGCTTCCAGAGAAACTGAAGCATTTATTGTTGATATCATTAAAGAAGAAAAATTAACAGCGAAATATGTAATTGTTAGTGAAGCTGGAGCTTCTGTTTACTCTGCTTCGGATTTGGCAAGAGAAGAATTTCCGGATTTCCAAGTGGAAGAACGCTCGGCTGTAAGTATTGCTAGACGTATGCAAGACCCATTAAGCGAATTAGTTAAAATTGACCCAAAATCCATAGGAGTAGGACAATATCAGCATGATGTATCTCAAGCAAAACTTTCAGATTCATTAGATTTTGTTGTATCTACTGCAGTAAATCAAATCGGGGTTAATGTTAATACTGCTTCATTCTCATTGCTAAAATATATTTCAGGCCTTTCTGCTACAGTTGCAAAAAATATTGTAAATTATAGAGAGCAAAATGGACCATTTAAAAATAGAAAAAATATCAAAAAAGTAGATAAAATTGGTCCAAAGTCTTTTGAACAAGCTGTTGGATTTTTAAGAATCTTTAATTCTGATAACCCGCTTGATAAAACACCTATTCATCCAGAGAGTTATGATTTGGCAATGAAGACCTTGTCGTACTTAAATCTAGATGTTGATGAGATAGGCACACCGAAATGTAAATTAATTATTCACAACTGTGATATGGAAAAACTAGCTAAAGATTTGGATCAAAAAATGATTACTATTGAAGATATATTAGATGCATTTGTTGCACCTACAAGGGATTTAAGAGATGAGTTTCCTCAACCTTTATTGAAAAGCGAATTATTGAGTTTAGAAGATTTAAGACCAGATATGGAGCTGCAAGGAACGGTAAGGAATGTTGTTGATTTTGGAGCGTTTATTGATGTTGGAATCAAAGAAGCGGGATTAGTACACATCTCAAAGTTGAGTACACAATTTATCAAACATCCTTTAGAGGTTGTAAGTGTCGGTAATATCGTTAAGGTATGGGTGGTTTCTGTGGATATCTCAAGAAAAAGATTACAGTTAACGATGATAGATCCAAAGATAAAACCTAGTTTCGTTCATTAAGTTTATAGGATATCTATTATTTTAAATGTAATTGTAATATAATATGATTGTAATAAATTAAAACTAAGGAGGTTTTAATATGGCAAAGGCAAAATTTGGATATGGTTGGGTAATAAAATGGATTTTAGCAGCTATTTTAATAGCGGCTGGAGTACTCATGAAGATATATGACGAGGAAATAGTTTATGCAACGACAGGAATAGCAATTGTTATTTTTTCTATTCTAAGAGTTGTACCATTATTAAAAAGCTTAAATAAAGAAGTATTGAGAACTCTAAATTTAATTGAAGTAATTTTTGACACATTACTAGGAGGATTAATGATTTTTGTTGTCTTTTCTGGTAAGTTAGATACTGCAAATAGTGTGTGGATTGGATTGTATGGTTATATGTTAACCTTCTTCCTATTAGCTAGAGGTATTATATACTTTGTTTCTCTGTATTATTTTGAAGAAAAAACAGAACCGATTAAATTCTGGTTCCATTTGGTTTGTGTTAGTTTGGGTTCGGTAATTTTAACATTAGCAGTATTACAACAAGAAATTATAACAACTTTAGGATGGTTAGTATTATTCATGTCTATAAGTGGTGGCTTGTATCTTGGGTATGATGGCTTTGGAGGATATAAGAAATATCGTGAAAAATCAAAAGCATTGAATACTAAAAAAGAAGCACAAAAAGATCCGAAAATTGAAAAAGAAACTCCAAAACCTATTGAAGACGAAGTAAAACAAGAAGAAACATACATAAATTAAAAAATAGTTGACAGTTAGCTTAAAAACAAGTAAAATGATATGGCTGACTGTTAAAATGGAGCAATACTCAAGCGGCTGAAGAGGCGCCCCTGCTAAGGGTGTAGGTCGGGAGACCGGCGCGAGAGTTCAAATCTCTCTTGCTCCGCCATTAGAATGTTAAAAGGCGATTTTTATCGCCTTTTATTATTTAAGTACTCTATTTCATTATTTATGATTTAAAGTTATAATTGATATTAAGCATATTTCTATTTAAAAATGATAATAAATGTTATAATTTATTGGGATTTTATACAAGGTGAAGATTATGAAAAAAGATAGGTATTTAATTGTATTTTTCTTCCTGATTCAAAATATTATTCATAATTTAGGGCATCCTGTCACTCCTGCTTTTGTTAGAAGCTTAGGAATCCAAGACTACATGTTTGGGGTATTCTTTGCGACAATGAGTTTGGGGCTGATGATTGGTGGACCTATTTGGGGTATTATTGGTGATCGCGGAAAGAAGAAAATATATATAGTGATAGGATTGTTGATGTATAGTATTGGTCAATTTTTCTTTGGATATAGTAATAATCAGTATTTAATGGTATTTTTCCGCTTATTAAGTGGATTGGGTGTTGTGAGTTCTATAACACTTTATACTAGTTATTTAATTGAAATTACTGAGAAAAAATATCGCGCCAAATATTTAGCATTCATATCTGCAGCGGTAACATTGGGGGCTTCGTTTGGATACTATCTTGGAGGATTTCTCTCTACAAACCCTTTGATGATTCAGTGGTTCAATATAACGAATTATAAAGAAATATTTTTAATTCAAGCAGTGTTAAATATTATTTATGTAGGAATCGTTCTAATATTATTCAAAGATCGCAGATGCGCCTTCAATGTAGGCCCTAAAGAAAGTGTTTTTTCAAGCCTTAAATCGATTAAGAATATCGATTTTAGACTATTATTATTCTTTATATCTTTAATGATTATCACAATAGGAACGATAAATTTAAGTAAATATATTGATGTATACTTTAATGAATTAGGTTATAGCCCTTTAGAACTAGGAACATTTGTTATGGTCACGGGATATGTTTCTTTGTTCACAAGTATATTTATAGTACCATTTCTAGCAAGGATGAAAAAGCAGATTGGATTGATGCTCGTTATTCAAATTATTAATGCATTAATCGTATTTTATGTTTTTAGGTCAAATAATTTCTTGCTATCTGTTTATACAGTATATATGGTATATGTTATATTTAAAGCAATATATACTCCGTTGGAGCAAAACTATATTTCTTTACACGCAAAAGAAGGCGAATATGGAAAAATTATGGGTGTTCGTCAATCATTTGTATCTATAGGAATGGTAATAGGCCCATTAATAGGTGGGTTCTTATATGGAAAAAGTCCTCTGTTAATATTTGATGCTAGTGCAATTGCTTTTCTAATTGGATTTGGAATCCTATTCATTGTTTCTATTTTGAATCGAAAACAAAAAACAACTATCAAAACGTGATTTTTAATCATTTTTGATAGTTTTTTTATGTCTATTCGGGCAAGGGTATTGTATTTTTTGTAATGCATATCTATAATATGGAATATAAGGATGTGAAAATATGAAAAAAATCAGAGCTAAAATACTAAAAGCTAGAAGTTTTTTGAGTGTCAAAACGTATAAGCATCCTATGCTATTTATGATAAGCTTAATGGTTTTCTTAAATATTGTAATTTTATGTATAGCTGCGTTAATTGCAATGGCAATCGACAGTTCATTTACAGGGTTTGTAGATGCATTCGCCAATGGCAGTTTAAAGTGGATGCTAACACCAAATGCAATTTTGCAAATCGATAATCCGGACTTATTGATACTAGCCGTCGCTGTTTTAATGATAGGTATGGTTTTATTTACAGGAACCATAATCGCTTTAACGACAAATACAATTAAAGAATATTTTCAAAGAAAAAAAGAAGGTTCAGGAAAAATATATTTAGATAATCATGTTGTTATTTTGAATTGGAATAATAAAGTCCCTGAATTAGTTGCGGATTTGCTACATGTTGATCATAGGGAGATAAAAGTTGTTATATTGGCCGATGTGGACAAAGTATTTGCTGAAAAACAAATTTTAAACGCAATCAATAAAAATAAACGTAGTGATAAAGAATTAGCAAACTTGAATGTTTTGTTTAAGAATGGGGAACCATTATTACATTCTGATTTAGATGATATATCAATTGAAGAGGCAAATTCAATATTAATCATGAATAAAGATATGCATGAAACCATAATAAAGGACATGTCAAAAAGTGATCTTAATGTTATCAAAGTAATTTTAAGTATTGGGAGGGTTAATTTCAAAAACGATCCTCCAATTGTAGCTGAAATAAAGAAAATAGAAACAAAAGAGAAAATTTCCACAATGTCAAAAATAGTAAAAAATCTTCGCGAACATAAGGTTATGCCAATTTGTTTTGACAGAAGATTAGGACAAATTATAGCTCAAACAATAATATGCCCTAAAATGGAGGATGTATATTTATCTTTGTTTTCATTTGAAGATTCTGAAGTATATTATTTAAAGAATACAGATTTTCAGGAGTGTTTATACAATTTTAACAAAGCAATTCCATTAACGAAAACAAATGACGGGTTATTTGTTTTATCATTAGATGATGAAACGAAGAGCAGTTTTGAGCCGAAAGACTTTAAAATAAAATCATTAAAAATAAATAAGAAGATCAATAGTAGTAATTTTAATGTATTCATCCTAGGAACTAACAATAAATTAAAATTCATTATGGAATCATTTAAAGAGTATGAAGAATTATATGATAGTGAATTCAAGGCTACATACATAGAAGAAGAACATATAAAAAGAATGGTTGAAGAGTTAAATAACTCCGACAAACCAGCCACTGTTGTCTTGTTGAGTGATGAGCATCAAGAAATTGACAGTTTAGACGCAAATGTCATTGATAATTTGATATATTTACAAGGAAATCTAAAAAAAGAAAACGTGAACATTATTGTTGAGTTGCTAGATCCTAAAAACGATCATATTATTAAAGATTTTGATATCGAAAATACAATAATTTCTAACAAAATAATTTCCTTGTTATTGAGTAAGTTAGCACTATATAAAGAAACAGCTCCATTTTATGAGAACCTATTGACTATTGCATCTGATATTACTGGGAAAGATGATCAAAATATTTCAGTTCTCAAAGCATCTGATTTTATTAAAGAAGAGTACCCATTATCATTTGGTTGTATTAAAGAATTTGTTATTTCAATTTATGAATCTTCAAAAAAGGTATATATGCCAATTGGATTATTTAAAGAGAATATTTTAACTGTATTTTCTGGAGATATGAATTTAGAAGAGGATATGCTGATTACGAAAGAAGATTATATTGTTGTTATTAAAATTTAGCTCTGTATGGAGGGTTTTGTGAAAAAAGAAAAGTCATGTGGTTGTATTGTTTTTGATAGTTCAAATCGTGTATTGCTAGTCAAAATGAATGCAGGACACTGGTCTTTCCCTAAAGGTCACGTTGAACAGGGCGAAACAGAAGAAGAAACAGCTTTGCGAGAGACTTTTGAAGAGACAAATGTGGAGTGCGATATAATTAGTGGTTTTCGATCCGTCAATACATATTCTCCTTTCCCGGGAGTTATGAAAGACGTATATTTTTTCGTAGCTCGATCGAAGGACTCTGTATTAAAAAAACAAGAAACTGAAATTGCTGAAATCGGCTTCTTTGAATCTGGAAAAGCAAAAAAAATGATTACTTACAAAGAGGACTTAAGAATATTCGAAAATGCCTTGAAATTTATTCATAAAAAATGATATATTTTAACGAGTTTATTTGCAAGAATATATTTTGTTTTAAAAGATTATTTCAATGATAAATTATAGAATTTAAAAATTTAAAAAAACGCTGTTGACAACGCTTACACTATTCAGTATAATTACTATGTAATTAAATAGTCACAGAG
>CAZUQS010000032.1:0-10625 GCA_964622615.1 uncultured Candidatus Izemoplasmatales bacterium
AAATGTCCTTTCCAATTACATATTCTGTTTCATAATATAAATCAATCCCAAGCGTTTCTGCAATTTCTACAAAAATATCTATAATACTGTTAAATTCCATTTTTCTATCAATCAGTTTATGAACTTCGCTATCTACATATAGATTGAGATTCACTGGAATTTCAGTTCTCTTATCCATTAAATCTTCTAAATATATACTTAATTTATCCATTAATTTGGAATTGAATTTTAAATTCTTTTCTTTAAGTTCATAGCGCAAATCTTCTATGTATAATAAATATCCCACCACTCGATCAAATTTTAAAAATTCATGAAAATCTTTTTTAAAGCCTTTATCAAGATAGAGTTTACAAGTTAAAACTTGAGAATGGAGATACTCTAAACCAATCTGAAAAATCTTCATCAGATCTTCGTTAAACTCCAATCCATTATCAGCGTATTCTGCACTTAAATAGTTTAACACCTCATAGATTGGCATAAACCTAGTAAACAATGCTGAATCATGATTTTGAAGGTGTAATATGAAGTTTTTATTTTCTTTCAACCAAGAATTGTATTCTTTTACTAATTTATTCATAATTTACCTCATATATTATTATACAACACCACAAAATAAAAACCACAATATTTATGTGGTTTTTTGTAATTAAGCTTGGTTTATAGAACCAAATAATTCCATTTTCTCTCTAACAGATTGTTTTATTGCTTCTGTACCAGGATTTAATAGTTTTCTTGGGTCAAACCCTTTTCCAACTAAATCTTTTCCTGCTTCAATATATTTTCTAGTTGCTGCAGCAAAAACCAATTGGCATTCAGTATTTACATTTATTTTAGATACGCCCATTGAAATTGCTTTTTTTATCATGTCTGCGGGAATACCAGTACCACCATGTAAAACGAGAGGAGTTGTTCCAGTAACTTCATTTACTTTGTTTAAAACTTCAAAGTTTAAACCTGTCCAATTTTCAGGATATTTACCATGAATGTTCCCGATGCCAGCCGCCAAGAAGTCTACTCCTAGGTCAGCAATCATTTTGCATTCCATTGGGTCGGCAACTTCGCCTCCGCCAATCACTCCATCTTCTTCTCCGCCGATTGAACCTACTTCAGCTTCGATAGATAATCCTAGTGATTGTGTTTTAGCAACCAATTCTCTTGTTTTTGTAATATTTTCAACAATGTCGTAATGTGAACCATCAAACATGATTGAAGAAAATCCTGCCTCAAGAGCTTTAAATGACCCTTCATAAGTTCCGTGGTCCAAATGTAAAGCTACTGGTACGGTGATGTTCATAGATTCCATCATCGCTTTAACCATATCAGCTACAACTTTAAATCCCGTCATATATTTTGCAGCACCTTCTGACACACCGAGTATTACTGGTGAATTCAATTCTTGAGCAGTCAATAATACCGCTTTTGTCCATTCTAAGTTATTGATATTGAATTGCCCAACAGCATATCCATTTTGATAAGCTTTATCAAGCATTCCTTTTGCGTTAACTAATCCCATAGTTAAACCTCCTTATATTTATTCCGTTATAATTATACATTTATATAAATTAAAAGTAAAGGGTATTTACTTTGACTAATATCCTAGATAAAAGGCAACAATTAATATTGTAATCGTTAACAGCAATGTAAATATTTGCAATTTATAGGTCCACTTAAACCACTTGCCATAACTAACGTTAGCAATACTTAACCCAATTAGTAACACGCCGTTTGTTGGAAAAATCACATTTGTATATCCATCACCAAATATAAATGATAAAATTGCTAAGTCTTTTGAAATGCCAATTAAGGTTACTAAAGGAATCAAAATTGGCATAATAAGAAATGCTTTTGCAGAAGCAGAGCCAATGAAAAACTGAATAAATAGAATCATAAAATATATTCCAACAACAGCTAATATCACAGGTTTATCAACAAAGAATGTCTCAAGATAGTGCAAAATGCTATCCATGATATTACCTTCTGATATGATATGTTTTACAGATGTTGCTAAAATGATTAATAAGACGGCGGGTAACACGCTAAATATCCCTTTTAGAAACGTTTTAGAAACAAATTTTATATCTTTGGATACCAAATAACCAGATATGAATCCGCCAAATAGAAATGTAGCAGCCATTAGAGGAATTGTTGGAATGGATATATCAAAAAATAACTGTAATAATGACGATCCCACAATAACGACAACAAGAACAATAAATACAATAGTATATACTTTAAAAATTTTGTCTTCATTTTCCACTTGTACTGTAGAATTTATCTCAAACTCTCTTGATTTCTTTAAATCATCTTCATAAGTCAAAGATTTCTCTGGATTTTTTTCTATTTTTTTTGCATAATATACCAAAAATGATGAAACTAAAAAATACATAATGATAAATACTAATATCCGAACCAGAGAACCAGAGAGAATATTGATGCCTGCTATTTCAGAGGCGATTCCCACTGAGAATGGGTTCGTAATTGCACTTGCAAATCCAAATCCAGCAGCTAATAAGGTCATCCCTAACGCCAATAATGTATCAAACCCTAAAGACAATGACAGTAAAATCATAATCGGTAGTAAAGCAATGGATTCTTCAAAGACTCCAAAAAATGCTCCAAATGACATAAACATCAACACAATCAATCGTATTAATAGATATTTCCGGTCTTTATAGCGTATGATAAGTTTTTTTATGATGACAGTGATACCATTTGTTTTTTCCATAACCGTAAAGAATCCACCTAATACCACTAAGAAAACACAAATCATAATCACAGTTATTCCATCAGAACTCCCGAAAATTTCAATCGGTGCTGTAAATAGTTTATATATTGGTAGATTATCTACGTTAGAAAAAGAAAAACTTCCTGGAATAATATTACCTGTTACATCTCTTAAATAGTTACCTTGCGGAATTAAATAGGTTAATATAAAAGCTACAACCATTAAAGATGCTAAAATAATTAGCACACTAAAAAAGCTTTTTTTACTAATATTTATTAAATTTTTGTCCTCCATATAACACTCCTTGTTCTTGATTAATACAATAATATCATAATTTAGCACTCATTTCATTTCTTCATCTAAAAATTCTTGTAAATTTAATATCAAAAAAAAGAGCTCAGCGAGCTCTTTTAAAATTTTCATTAACTACCTGAAACCGGCATTGATTTAATTTTTATGGATGGACAAGTAACTCCAAAATATGTCATTTTTGAATCATTCCCTACCATAACTACATTCTTTAACATATCGATGAAATTTCCAGCAACAGTTATCAAAGCTACTGGCCTATCTTGTTTACCATCTTTTATGTAATATCCGGATGCTTGAAGTGAAAACTCTCCACTTACTGAATTCGCTCCTGCATGTGCTCCTTGTACTTCTTTGATCAACACTCCCTCTTTAATAGATGAAATCATTTCATCAAGAGAATGCTCTCCTGCCTCGATTTTTAAATTCACAGCTGCAATCCTTCCGCCAAAACCATTTCCTGTGGATTTCATTCCATCTTTCTTCGCGGTAACAAGGTTATGTAAATATGTTTTTAAAACTCCATTTTGAATAAGATATTTAAACTTAGTAGCAACGCCTTCATCATCAAATGATCTACTATTTGCGCTTTTTTGCATCAAAGGATCATCTATAACATTAACTAGTTTTGAGCCAACTTCAGTTTCCAATTTATCTTTTAATAATGACAAACCTTTTTGAACTGATTGTGCTGAAAATATATCTTGAAATGCTGAAAATAATGTAGCCAAAGCTAAATTATTGAAGATAATTTCGTAGTTTTTACTTGGTAGTGGTTTTGCTCCAAGAGATGCAAGAGCATCATCTGTAGTATTCTTTACTACCTCATCTATAACATACTCATCGAAGTTATTTGTAATTTGAACATCAAATCCTACTCTTTGATCATTTTCATCAGCTACGATAACTTGCCCCACTACATAACTAGTATTCGCTTTATTTTCAAGCTTTAAGCCTTTTGAGTTTTGTAGTATTACGTGGTTTGTAACTTCGCTATAACTCGTATCTACATTCTTTACTCTTTTATCGTAATCATGAAATTTTTTATCCATTTCTTTAATTAACTCAATTTTTTTTGCTACATCGACTTGTGCTAATTGTTCGCTATACAACCCTTTAATTTCATCATAATGATCATCACCTTCGTAAATGATTGCATCATCTAAAGAATCGATAACTTTAGCACTTGCAATGATAGTATCAACAATTTCTTCAATTAACTCGTCTTCGAAAACCTCTGTTCTATAAACACCCATTTTATTATTGAATAACCCTTTTACAGTCAAACTTGAACTTTTAGCAATCTCATATTTATCTACTTCGCCTTCAAATATTTCAATGCTTAGTTGATCAGAATTTGAGATGTATACTTGAATATCTTGAATTCCTTTTCTTTTAGCAACTTCAAATAATTTTTCAATATTCATCATTTTTAAGCGCCTCTCTTTCCGCCAACAGTAATTTCCGTTACTCTTAGTGTTGGTTGTCCCACATCAGCAGGAATAGATCCCGAAACAGATCCACACATACCTCTACCGCTATCAAGATTGTTTCCAACCATATCAATTTTATGTAGAATATTTCCGCCGTTACCGACCAATGAAGCCCCTCTAACTGGTTCTGCAATTTTACCATCGCGAATCATGTATCCTTCCATAACTGCGAAATTGAAATCACCATTTCCGGGATTTACAGATCCTCCACCTAATTTTTTAGCAAATAGACCGTATTTTGTAGCGGCAACTATTTCATCAAACGTAGATTCCCCATTATCAATATATGTATTGCTCATTCTTGAAGTAGGAGCGAATTTATAATTTTGTCTTCGAGATGAACCTGTAGGCTCAGCGCTCATTCTCCGTCCATTAATTTTATCAACCATATATGATTTTAATATTCCTTTTTCAATTAAAACTCTTCTTTGTTGAGGATATCCTTCATCATCATAATTAGCAGACCCCCATCTGTTTTCTAAGGTACCATCATCGATAGCGGTCACTACATCTGATGCAACCTTCTCTCCCATTTTTCCACAAAATACAGAAGCATTCTTTGCAACAGAAGTTGCTTCTAAAGGATGCCCGCATGATTCATGGAAAATTACTCCACCAAATCCATTATGAATAACGACTGGCATAACTCCGCTAGGACATTCTTCCGCATTTAGCATTGTCATTGCAATTCTTGAAGCTGATTTTGCATATTCTTCTATATCAATTTCATTAAATAAATACTCATATCCTTTTCCAGATCCAGGACTTTCTCCACCAGTTTGCATAACACCATCTTTTGATGCTACAGAATTCACTCTAACACGAACTCTGACTCTTGTTTCTGTTACAAATCTTCCTTCTGAGTTTGCTATAAGTACTTCCTGCGTACTATCCGACAAGCCAACAATTACTTGTTTGATGGCGTCATCATATTCCTCAGCCGCTTTGTAAGCTTTTTTTATATAATTAACTTTTTCTTCTAAAGACACTTCGTTTGGCTTGATTTGGACCCCGTGTCTATTTCCAACTTCTAGTTCCATTAAAGGTTTTCTCGTTGTTAGTGCTTCTCCATCAAATGACTTTGACAAATCATCCGCTAATTTATGTAAATCTTCCGGGTTTTTACTATTAGTGTAACCATAAACTGTTTTGTAACGTTTCGCTACTCGAATACCAATTCCAAATGATTTACTGCTATTTACTGCTTCTAATCTCCCTGACAGTGATTGAAGCATTGACGATTGAGTGTTTTCTACAAACACCTCAGAAAAGTCTGCGCCTCTAGATAAACCAGCCTCAAGCAACTCTTCAATCAACTTTTTTTCTAATAACATTTGCTCTCCTCCTAAATATATACTATACAGATTTTATCATATATACATATTTTTTAAAAGAAAAAAGAGTCTCTACGTATACAGTGACTCTATCTCTTATATTACAAATACAATTTAGTGTATTTCTCTTTTAAGTATTTAATATAGTATTTCGCATTAAATTCTTCTCCTGTTACTTCTAGTATTATTTCCTTAGGCGTTTTACTAGATCCAAATTTATGTATTTTTTGCTTTAACCAATCGTTTATTTTTTCGATTTGGTTTTCCTTAATAAGTTTAAATAAATCCAATTCCTTTAGCATCGTGTAATATATTTGCGCAGAGTACGCTGAGCCTAGAGCATAGGTTGGAAAATATCCAATCATTCCGCCGCTCCAATGAACATCTTGCAACACTCCGTCGCTGTTGGAATTTGGCCGAATACCAAGATATTCTACCATTGAGTCATTCCACAATTGAGGCAATTCATCCACAGAAGTTTCTCCGGACATAAGTTTTCTTTCAATGTCATAACGTAACATAATATGAATTGCATATGTAAGCTCATCAGCTTCCACTCTTATTAAGGATGCTTCTGCTTTATTCACAGCTTTATACATATCCTCTGGCGTAAGACCTTTTGTTTGTTTTGGAAATAGTTCTTTAAACTTATCAAAATGTGTTTCCCAAAACTCTAAACTTCTACCAATAGTATTTTCATAGAATCTTGATTGAGATTCATGTATTCCCATTGATGTTCCACCATTCAATAGAGTTGTGTCAAAATCAGTAGAGATTTGTTGTTCATATGTTGCATGTCCTAATTCATGTATAGCAGCGAATATACTTGAGAACACGTAATTTTCCAAATATCGTGTTGTGAATCTTACGTCTTCTGGCGATGTATTCCATGTAAATGGGTGAACAGATTTTTTCATCAAGCCTCTTGTTCTATCAAATTTCATTACATCTATTAAGTAATCACAAAACTCTTCTTGTTTTTTAGGATCGAACGAATTGTTAATAAATTCATCATATCTATTATCCGCTACTTTCAGCACCTCTTTCACGAATGGTACTAAATCATTTTTCAATTGCGAAAAGAATTCGTCGTATTCCTTCGTGCTCATTCCTTCTTCAAAATCATCAAGCAACGTATCATATGGATCTTTATTTGGGTCATAATACAGTGCGAACTTCTTATTATACTCGATAATCTGTTCTAGGTTTCCTTTGAAAGAATCATAATCATCGTTCTCTTTTGCGTCTTCCCATACTTGTTGAGACATTTGAAGTAATTTTTGATATTCGACAAATTCTTCTTCAGGAATATTAATTGTTTTATCTAAGCTTTTCTTTGCTTTCTTTACTTCTCTTTTTAAATTATCCTCTAATGTATCAATTTTTGAAAAAAGTCCATTAACAACATCTTGATATTCTTGAGATACTTCTAAAGAGAATAACTCGCGTGATAAAAGACCGAGAGCTTCCGCTCTTCTTCTAAAGGAACCTCTAGGAGCTTCCGTATTAGAGTCCCAACCAGCTAACTGCAGCACATATACATATGCTTTCATTTTGTTAATCATTTCTCTAAATTTATTTTCCAATTGCATATCATCACCTCTTATAAATATTATACAACATTTGGTGATATTTTATTTTGTAATTATCTCGATATCACCCGAAACAGATTTTTTGTGTTTAATTTCGATTGGTTTCGATGCATCCTTGTTTTTAATAGATACATCACCAGATACTGATGACAAAGACAATGCTTTCGGATAAAATTCAGTGCCTGCTAAATCTCCAGATATCGTTTTCAATGTTGCCTCATTACAACTTGAGTTATTAATTTCTATATCACCAGATACCGTGTGAACAAATATGTCTTTTTCACATAATAATCCTTCAATACTAATATCTCCACTTATCATTGAAGCATTATACACTTGACAAGATACGTTACTAATTTTCATGTCGCCATTGATTGTTCCTGTTTTAAATTTTCCAAGCTTTAAGTCATGTAACTCTACGTCTCCGTTAGTAGTTTCAATAACAAACTCTTTAACAGTAATATCTCCAACGCTGAAATCTCCATTTACTTCTTTTATTCTAAATGCATCTAGCGTTAGTCCTTTTGGGATTGATATTTTGAATTTATTGCTTTCGTTGAGACCAAAGAAATTAAACCCTCTACCTAGTTTCTTAGGTGATTTTAATGTAAAAACATTGTCTTCAAAAGTAACAACGTAGTCATTCAAGCTATGTTTTCCATAATATTTTACGATGATTTTGTTGTCCTCATTAAACTCAAATTCCAAGTCTTCACTTATCAGACCTATAGCAATACTATAGTGTTCTTTAACATCCTCAAATTCCATCATTTTAACTTTGGTCTTTTCTTTAGTTTCGTTGTTTTCTTTGTCAGAAAATTGTGATAATTCGTTTGCTAAATCGCTAGGATTTCCAAATTTTCCTTCTAAATCAGAATCTGATAAACCTTCTTTAATTGCTGATTCAATCATTTCAGTATGGTCAGCGATAATTTCTTTAATTTCTTCTTCTTTTAAATTATTCTTTCTCAATTCTTCCTCTAAATTTTGTAAAAATGTCTTCATTCTTCTTTCCTCCCTTATTTAATATAACATACACTCCGCCAATAAATTGATCCCACTCATCTCTTAATTGCAGGTAATAATCAAACCCCTTTTTAGTGATGCAGTAGTATTTTCTAGGCGCTCCCGAATTCGATTCCTCCAAATACGTAGTAAAAAACCCTTCCTTGGTTAATCTTCGTAAAATTGGATAAATTGTATTTTCATTAACGTTAAGATGCTCTGATAAACTATTAATAATCATATATCCATACATATCTTTAGGAATCAATTCTTTTAAAACACATAATTCTATTATTCCTCTTTTAAATTGCGAATTCATACGGCCCTCCTAAAAACATTATAGCACAGTACTGTGCGTTACACAATACCTAATTTAAAAAATAACATGTCCGAGGACACATTACTTATTTTTTACGACTTTTTCAATGAATTTGGTGAATAATGGATGTGGTTTATCTGGTCTTGATAAAAACTCAGGATGAAACTGGGTCCCCAAGAAGAAAGGATGATCTCGCAATTCAATAATTTCACATAGATTTTGTTCTGGATTTATACCTGAAAAAATCATTCCGTTCTCTTCAAAGATCTTTTTAAACTTGTTATTGAACTCATATCTATGTCTATGTCTTTCTTCTATTTTTGCTTTTTTATATGCAGATTCAGCAATTGTATCTGGGTGAACATCGCAATTATACAATCCCAATCTTAATGTACCGCCCAAATCAATTCCGTGATATTGATCTTCCAGAAAATCAATCACATTATATTTAGTGTCTTTTTCGAATTCGGTTGAATTTGCATATTCTAATCCACATACATTTCTTGCATATTCTATTACAGATAATTGCATTCCTAAGCAGAGGCCAAAAAATGGAATTTTGTTAATTCTCGCATATTGAATGGTGATTATTTTGCCTTCAATACCTCTTGAGCCAAATCCACCTGGAACTAATATTCCATCACAATCTTCAAGTAATTCTTTAACTGTTTTGTCTGTTACACTACCCGAGCTGATCCATTTAATTTTGATTTCAACACCATTTGCATAACCAGCGTGTTTTAATGCTTCAATAACTGATAAGTATGCATCATGTAGGTTGACATATTTACCAACTAATGCGATTTTTACACTGTGTTTGATTTGTTTAATCCTATGTATCAATTCTTCAAAGACTATTATGTTGCTTTCTTTATTTGGTAAATCTAAATGGGAACATACTAGATCATCAAGGTTTTCTTTTTTCAAGTTAATCATTACTTCATATAATACAGCAACATCTTTACATTCAATAACCGCTTCTTTTTGCACATCACAAAATAAAGCAACTTTTTCACGTATCGCGTTATTAATATTTTTGTGAGTTCTTAAAATAATAACATCAGGTATAATTCCCAAAGATCTTAGTTCCTTCACGCTGTGCTGAGTTGGTTTTGTTTTTAGTTCTCCAGTCGTTTCTAGATAGGGTACTAATGTGTTGTGTATATACATTGTGTTCTTGTATCCAAAATCCCTTCTCATCTGCCTAATAGCCTCTAGAAACGGTAAGGATTCGATATCGCCAACTGTTCCACCTATCTCTGTTATAAGCACGTCACACTCCGATTCTTCAGCTACGCTTTGCAACCTTAGTTTTATCTCGTTCGTAATATGAGGGATTACTTGTACTGTTGCTCCTAAATAATCTCCGCGTCTTTCTTTTTCAATAACAGACTGGTATATTTTACCAGTAGTAACCGATGAGTTCCGTGAAAGATTCTCATCAATAAATCTCTCGTAATGTCCTAAATCCAAATCGGTTTCTCCCCCATCACCGGTAACAAAAACCTCTCCGTGTTGGTATGGAGACATCGTACCCGGATCAACATTTATATAAGGATCAAACTTTAGCATAAAAACTTTCAATCCCCTGTTTTTCAGTAGTCTTCCAAGAGATGCTGCAGCAATACCTTTTCCTAAACTAGATACTACTCCTCCGGTAACAAAAATATATTTTGTTTTTTTCATCTAATACCTCCAAAAAAATAAAGGGTTCTCCGATTTGGAGAACCCTTTTTGTGGCTCTTAATGATTATATCAAATAATGAATAGTTTTTCAATTGATTATAGACTAATCCTCATACATTTCTTCGTAATCAATTGAAAAACTATTTATTATTTGATATAATC
>CAZUQS010000033.1:0-10594 GCA_964622615.1 uncultured Candidatus Izemoplasmatales bacterium
ATTAATTGGGCTAGTCTCAGAATACTATACTTCATCTGATTATAAACATGTTAAAAACATTGCAAAGCAATCGCAAACTGGACATGCTACAAACATCATCGCTGGTATTTCTACTGGTATGGAATCTACATTAGTCCCTGTTCTTATTCTTGCAGGTGGTATCATTGGATCTTATCTAGTTGGTGGATTACTAGGTGTTGGACTTGCAGCAGTTGGTATGTTATCTACAGCTGGAATCACAGTAAGTGTAGATGCATATGGCCCTATCGCAGATAATGCGGGTGGTATTGCAGAAATGGCTGGGATGGATAAAGAAGTTCGAGTTATTACTGATAAGTTGGATTCTGTTGGGAACACAACAGCAGCTATTGAAAAAGGTTTTGCTATTGGTTCCGCTGCAATGACTTCAATTGCTCTCTTTAGTGCATTCATTCGAAAGGCTGGTTTAACTGGTATTAATATTGCTCAGCCAAAAGTAATTGCAGGATTGATTGTAGGATCTATGCTAGCGTTCTTCTTCTCATCACTTGTTATTAAATCTGTAGGAAAAGCAGCCAACAAGATGATTAACGAAGTTCGTAGGCAATTTAAAGAAATGCCTGGTATTCTAGACTATACTCAAATACCGGATTATGCCAAATGTGTTCGAATTTCTACGGATGCAGCATTAAAAGAAATGATTTTGCCTGCAATATTAGCAATTGTAACCCCATTATTACTTGGGTACTTATTTGGTGCAGAAGTTCTAGGAGGAATGCTTGCTGGAACACTCGCTACCGGTATTATGTTAGCTATTTTCATGGCAAACTCTGGCGGAGCGTGGGACAATGCTAAAAAATTGATTGAAACAGGTGAATTTGGTGGTAAAGGTAGTGACGCTCACAAAGCAGCAATCACTGGGGACACCGTTGGTGATCCATTCAAAGATACTGCAGGACCATCAATTGATATTCTTATTAAACTGATGACAACAATATCCCTTGTATTTGCAGCTGCGTTTGGCATGGGTATTATTTAACAAACCAAAAGAGAGTTTCGCACTCTCTTTTTTTTATATCGTACTCATGATTTTATTGTCTTATGTTTGTATATTTCACTTTTTTTGCGATTCATCATATGGTATTAAGTATTCATAAATGAATCTGATATTTAATCAAGTAGTTATGGTATAATTTTTAATAAAGAGGAAGTGACTTATGAATAAAAAAACATTGATTTTAATTCTTACAATAGTAGTCGCATTATTTTTTGCCATGGATAATTACTTTGAGTTGGGTATTTTGAGTTCTTTGACGCAACAAAGAGATACAGAAGCCCCTATTATTCATACCGATAATTTGCGAACGAAATATCTTTTGAATGAAAACTATGAACTACAAGTGACTTGTGAAGATAATATTGATGCAACTTGTATTGTAATAATAGAAGGAACATTTAACACCTCTGTTTTAGGAGAGTTTATACTTACTTTAATTGCCGAAGATAGCGCTGGCAATGAAACAAGATATGTATACTCCTATGAAATTTTAGCCAATGCAGATGGATCAATGTATATTCCTTTGGGTTATTATGATAGTATTAATAGTTTAACTGGAGACGAACTAAAAACAGCTCTAAACCTAATCATATCTGGCCATACAGAATATCCATATACTGATGATGATACTGATGTATGGAACATATTAAGAGATGCAGACGAAGACCCTGATAATAGTGATAATATATTGGGATTCTATACAGGTCTTTCAATACAGAAAGACTGTCAAGACACTACCTATCCCCCCGATTTTTGTGCTATGGAGGCATATGGAGAAACCAAGACGGTTGAATGGAATCGCGAACATATCTGGTCAAAATCTAGAGGAGACTTTTCAGACCCCTCTGATTTAGGAGCATACACAGATACACATCATCTAGTCGCAGCAGAGCGTGTGATGAATTCCACCAAAAACAATCGCTTCTTCGAGGATTGTCATGATGGTGATGACACAAATATTGTCGATAGAAGTTACGGCAACTACACCTGTAATACTTGGGAATTTGAACCGAGAGATGAAGTGAAAGGTGATGTCGCAAGAATGATTTTCTATATGGCTGTTCGCTATGAAAATTCAGAACTAGATTTAGAAGTCGTGAATGATCCTGACGAAGATAAAAGCTTAAAACTACCTGTATATGGAGACATTGATGATTTATTAAGATGGAATACCGAAGATCCTGTTAGTGAAAAAGAAATCCTAAGAAATCAAATCATTTATGGTTTCCAGAATAACCGTAATCCATTTATTGATAAACCTGAATTAGTAGAACTAATTTGGGGAAGCCCAAATGATTATTTAGTTTCATTTTCAAAAAATAACAGTCCAAATAATATAGGTATTTCAAATCAATCTACAAATAATTGGGTTTATATATCTGAAATATATATTTCTGATTTCAAAAGACACATTTAATCCAATCAAGAAAAGAACCCCTTTTTGAAAGGGGTTCTATTTATGTTATGTCGATTTCATACAACTTCTCTTATAAGCATCTATGTTAGTTTGTACATTACACAAATTGTAATTACTTAATTAGAGAGAGCCTTGATTATCTATTATTTAGTATGGTTTACTTTCTTTGAAGCTGATCTGCTAAATAATCATCAAATCCACCTTCATAAACAAATACTCCGTCATCTAATATCCTAACAACTTTATTCGTTACACTTGATAACAAAGAATGGTCATGTGATGAAATCAATAGCGACCCTTTATAATTAGTAAATCCTTGATTAACCGATTGAATAGCTTCTAAATCTAAATGATTGGTTGGTTGGTCAATAAGCAATGTATTTGCTTGTGACATCATTAATTTGGAAAGCATACATCTCATTTTCTCTCCACCACTAAGTACTTTTACTTCTTTAAGTGGTTGGTCTCCTGAAAATAACATTCTCCCTAAGAATCCTCTTAAATAAGACTCAGCAGGATCTTTTGAATATTGTCTTAGCCATTCTACAAGATTTAAATCATTGTCTTTAAAGAATTCTGTATTATCTGCAGGAAGATTATCCAAAATAACAGTTTGTCCCCACTTAATCGTTCCACTATCTGACTTAGCTTCTCCAGCTAGCACTTTAAGTAGTAACGTTTTAGCGAAATCATTCTCTCCTGTTATAGCTACTTTTTCACCACGGTTTACAACGAAAGAAACATTACTGAATATTAATTTACCTTTATAGCTAGCCGATAGATTCGTTACTTCTAACACGTCTTTTCCAAGGTTTCTTTCTAGTTCAAATCCTACAAAAGGATATCTTCTACTAGAAGGGACTATGTCATCAAGATTGATTTTCTCTAAGGATTTCTTTCTTGAAGTAGCTTGTGAAGATTTTGATGCATTCGCGCTAAACCTAGCAATGAATGCTTGAAGAGATTTTATTTTATCTTCTTTCTTCTTATTGGAATCTAACATCAACTTTTGAGCTAATTGAGAAGACTCTCTCCAAAAGTCATAGTTACCGCTATAGAGTTTCACTTTACTGTAATCAATATCTACTGTATGCGTACATACTTTATTTAAAAAATGTCTATCATGTGATACGGTTATTACTGTTTGATCATAATCTAATAGAAAGTTTTCCAGCCACCTAATAGCTTGAAAATCTAAATGGTTAGTAGGTTCATCCAGTAATAAAATATTTGGATTACCAAATAAAGCTTGAGCTAATAACACCTTCACTTTATCTTTTCCCAATACATCACTCATTTTCTTTTCAAACACAGTTTCTGGGACACCCAATCCATTTAATAGTTTAGCAGCATCAACTTCTGCATTCCAACCATCTATTTCCACAAACTCAACTTCTAAGTTTGCTAGATGTAATCCATCTTCATCTGTGAATGGTTCTTTAATATATAGTTCTTCTTTTTCTTGTATAATATCAAATAATCGTTTATGACCCATTATGACTGTTTCAATAGCACTATATTCATCGTATTCAAAATGGTCCTGTTTCAGAACCGCCATACGATTGCCTTTTTCAATTATTACATTTCCTTTAGTGGATTCTTTTTCGCCTGATAATATATTAAGAAAAGTTGATTTACCAGCACCATTAGCACCAATAACACCATAACAATTTCCTTTGGTAAATTGTATATTTACATCTTCAAATATCTTTCTATCTGGAAAAATTAAATCTAGGTTAGACACTGTAATCATTTCATCAACTCCTTTAGCCTTGAATATCTTATCATAAAACGGAATTTTTGCAAGAAAAAAGATTATGATAACACTTACTTATCTTAAATAAAAAGACAACTCAGTCTAATGGTAGTCTAAGTTGTCTAAATTTGCAATATATTCTATTTTAAATAAACTATGTCCTTATATATAAATATCCTAACCGATTTCCAGAAAATATGATTGTACTATGTAATAAGATTCCTTTAATCGCTCATGAAAAACGGGTAGTCCCCATGCCTGCAATTGATAGTCTTCAAATAATACTTGAAAAGCATCAGTGTCACTGTTTGAAAGAACCGCCCCAATACTTAATGTATTGATTGAATGGTTACTTTTCCATTCTTCAAGTCGGAAATCACTCATAATTGCTTTTGTGGATGGATCCATAAAATTAAGTAACTGCCAAGGAATCTGAAGTTCAATATATTTACCATTAATACTGAAATCAGTTAGTGAATTGTATAGTGTGCTTGACGGGTTTCCGTTTCCTATTTTTAGGAAGCCTGTTTCATATCTTAAAAATGGTATAGTAATGTCTTCTTGTGGTAAATGAAGCTGGTAAGAAAGCGCTAAATACATCGGATCAAATATACCAGTGTTCTTAAGGTTTTCTCCATCAATACTATCTAAAAACTCAAATTGATTTGTATATAAATATTGAAACGCATCATAGTACTGATCCACCATTATTCTACTGTTGTCTGACCCATTTATTTGAATAATAAAATCTGCGTTTTTGTTAAAGGTAATGTTCGTATCGTTCATATGATCATTCCCTTGGTTTTGAATGGTATCAATTCCAATATAAATGGTGTCTTCATCAGATATAATACCCGGTGATTCAATCATTATATATAAGTATCGTTCATCACTTTTTATGGAAATCTCCAAATTGTTATGAGTAGATATTAAATCTTCTTGTAGCCATTCAGAAATGTCTCCATCCGCATAACTAATGCGTTGATTTAGACCAGGTTCAAACGCTAACAGTCCAAAATATTGTTCATTCGTTTGAATATTTGACCAAAAAGGTCTTTGGTAAGATAAATCAAACTGATTCGTATTCCACGTCCGTTTAAACCATTCATCCTGCCAGGAAAATATTAATGCACCTGCATATCCAGTTTCATAAATATCTTCTGCCATACTAACAACCATTTCACCTTGCATGGCTTCTGTGTTATTCCCTTGATTAAAACCAGTATTTAACGAATCATGGGCCTTTCCCCTTGATGCAGGAATTCCAAATTCCGCTACAACAATAGGCATGGAATGATGTGCTTTTAGATCTTCTAAATATGCCTTATAAGGATTTATGTTTCCATCATCATCAATATATTGATTGTATTCGATACTGTAATTCATGAACTCTGGAAAGTAAGGATAGATGTGGTAAGATGCAAAAAGACCTGCAGTGTATGAGTCTTGAGCTTTTATATGTTCTGTATCAACTTCAACGATATCTTCATTGACATGTGGTTCGTTTGGGTGTGATAAAGGATCCGTCGATAACCAATTCACAAAACTCAATGGCCTCATAGAATTGTAGTTATCTACCTCATACGCAATCACTTCTTCTGCTATTTCAGCTAAAAAAATCTCGAATGGTGAGCTATTAACTGTATTGTAAACATACTCGCCCTCTAATGGAGTTTTCTCAGAATTTAGTTCATTTGTATTGATCACCAATTCTGGATACCATTCAATCCCAAGTATCCAACCTATCATATACTGCGAAACATCTTTGTCATATGTTCCACTAGCAAACCCAAGACGAATTGGCAATTCTTCATTTCCATGAATCACATTAATTGCGGATTTGCTATCTGCAATAAAATTACTTTTTATTGTATTATCATTACCATAAACATCATTAATTTCAGCAACATCCTCTTCGTTTACCCAAACACCCTGCATAAAATACAAAGGCTCAGTCTGCGTTTGATTGAATTCATACAAAGCGTTGTAAAAAGCCGGACTTAGTATTGTATAAACCCGTATCGTATTCGCATTCATTTCTTTAATCATTCCAAACCAGCGAAAATATTCATCATGACTAATCGCAAGCTCTCCAGGAAAACTTCCTGGTTTTGTCGCTCCAATATTAACTCCTTTGATAAACATATCCTGATACTCTTCATCAACTAACACTTGAATGGAATCACTACTTACTTTGGAATGCATTGTTACTGTATCTTGTCTGGGTAGAACCATAAATAAGACCACGGCTAATACAATAAGAATCATAGATATAATTGCATATTTCATTATGTTCTACCTCCTAACCAGATAACTGTCTATCTCTATTATACTGTAATTTCGAGAATACCCATAGAATAAGGAATCATAAATTTTAATATCCTTGACAACCTTAATTGTGGAACCCGAAACAAAAAATAGATAAACAATAAACTCCATCAAAGCTCGTTAGTTATATGGTATAATTTTATCATACAAAAATTTATAATTTGAAAGGATAACAACTATGGAAAAGCAACTACCAATCATTGTAAAATTTGAAGTAAAACCAGATAAGATTGATTTTGTCAAATCTGAACTATTCAAAATACTTGAACCAACAAGAAATGAAGATGGTTGTATTCAATATGACTTGCATCAAGATTTAGAAAATCCTAGTATATTCATGTTTTATGAAATATGGGAGACTACAGATTTATGGAAAGCACATGATTCTATGCCTCATGTTGTTGCGTTCAAAAAAGCTATAGAAGGTTCGGTTGACAACATCACTTTTAATAAACTTCATGTGCTTTAAATCTTAATATGACGTAAAAAACACCTCAATACTATTATTATAGTACAAAGGTGTTTTTTTTAATATTCAAAATATAGAGTTTGCTTTAGAACTCAGTTTTAAACATATTCGATTATTTTAAATTCTAATAAAGCTCTTCAAATGACTTCTGTTATGCGTAACTCTTTCGGTTTTTAATTATAATATAAATACCTGTAAAAAATTCAAAAGGCACATATGGTATTAGAAGGAAAAATGGTACAGCTATTCCAAAAGCCATTAGCGTACAACCAATCAATATGAATGGCACTGTTACAATACCCCATAATGCTAACCATTTTGGAACAACCTTTGCTTTCAACAAAAGATAATAAAATAATATTGCCCCAATTCCAAATGGAATCATCGCAATTTGTCCAGCAAACTCCCTGCAAGTTAGAAATACTTTTCCTAGTGCTAGTAGATTTGAATCTAAGCTAGCGGAATACAAATGACCAACTTCTACTAGCCCGAAGACAAAGACCTGTCCTACAGCAAGTAATGCTGCTTCAAATATATATAGACTTAGGGCAGTTATAGCTATTGTTTTGTTTATGTGACCTGCAGCTCTATACATTGCTACTCCTAGCATAATAATTACAACTGCAGTTATCATTTGTAAAAGAATACTAATATATGCTGTACCAGCACTATCACTAATACTTCTTAAAGTTAGATCAGTGATTTCAGATGAGTCAAAAGGTCCTAAAAATATTGAACCACCTATAAGTGAAGTTACTGCTTGAACGAAAAGTGCAATTCCAAGAAATTGCATTAAACCCCTGTTTTTTTTAATTGTTTCCATATTACCTCCAAAAAATGTATTGCATTTTCTTCTATTATTAATTATACTATACAGTGTAATCAAATAAATGTCAATACTTATTTACACTGTTTAGTGTAATTTATATTTGTATCTTAGGGAGGTATTATGATGACACAACATAAAGAACGAGATAAAAGCAAAAAAAGAGCTGCTATCATCAGCGGAGCTGAAGATATTTTTATAAGTATGGGATATAAACAAGCAAGTATGGATAAGATTGCAGAGAAAGCTGGAATTTCAAAGAAAACAGTATACAACCACTTTCAAAGTAAGGAAAATCTATTTGAAGTTATTGTAGGTGGGCTTTTAGAACAGCAACAAAATATGAAGTCCATAACATATGATTCCAATAAATCTTTGGAGGAACAGTTAGTTGTATTTGCCGGATCAGAAATAAGTCTAATTGATTCTCCAAAAAAAATTGAACTATCAAGATTTTTGACTCTAACCTTTCTAAATGATCTTGAATTCCAAAGAAGAATAGTTTCTAAATATCCACCTGTTCATGGCACACTAGTTAACTGGCTTAAAGATGCTAAAGAAGATAATAGAATCAAAACTGATAACTTATTTATAGCTGCACGAGTATTCTATGCTTTGGTAATAGGCGCTATTACATGGCCGGTTCTTTTCACAGAGCGTCTAGATAAGGAATCAACAAAACCAATGTTAAATGAAATTATTGCTGTATTTTTAGCTAGATATGCAAATATTTAATTGCAGTTTGTTTCACTGCAAATACCAAAAATAAAAGACAGAAATTTTTTTCTGTCTTTTTTATTACTCATATTTCCAGAAACTTCTTTAATAATTCTTAACTAGGCATCTTGAATCCATTTTGCATATAAACTTATATTTTGCGCCGGCATTGTAGTGAATAGATAAGGCATAGACAATGCTTCATCAATAAACCAGCCACCAAACGTGTATCCTTCAAGAGTAGGTAGATATGCATCTACAGAAACATTATAATCAAATGTTTCTGACACCATGAATATCTTACTTATGAAAAGCAAATTGTAGGGTGTTTTTATATTGGTTATTGTACCGTCTCCTAGTTGTCCAACACCATTGAACCCCCAGGTGAATGTTCGCCCTATTGATGTGACTACAGAGGAACTTTTTTTACCCAGCGATACTGATATTATCGTTTCACCAGTATTTAGGATAAATTGAGAGGTGATATCTGTTGGAGTATATTGATCATTTCTTGTGCCATCTCCTAATTGCCCAGTTCCGTTGTATCCCCAAGTGAATATTCGACCTTCTGACGTGATTACAGAGGAGTGATCTCCTCCTAGTGATACTGAGATGATCGCCTCACCACTGTTGAGGCTAAATTGAGAAGTGATATCTGTTGGAATGAATTTATCAGTTGTTGTACCATCACCTAATTGGCCAAAAACATTATTACCCCAAGTGAATATTCGAGCTTCCGATGTAACCGCAGAGGAATATTCCTCTCCAAGGTATGCCGAAATAACTGTTTCGCCACTATTCAAGTTGAATTGAGAAGTGATATCTGTTGGATAATACTTATCTGTTGTTGTACCATCTCCTAATTCACCATTATAGTTATAACCCCAAGTGAATATTCGGCCTTCTGATGTGATTACTGAAGAATGATTTTCTCCAAGCGATACTGATACAATTGTTTCGTTACTGGTTAGGCTAAATTGAGAAGTGATATCTGTTGGAGTATTTTGATCAGTTGTTGAACCATTTCCTAATTGTCCATAATAATTCCAACCCCAAATGAATAAACGACCTTCGGATGTTAGTGCAGCTGAATGATGTGCTCCAAGTGTTACCGATATAACGGTTTCTCCACCGTTGAGGCTAAATTGAGAAGTGATATCTGTTGGAATATATCTATCCGTTGTTGTACCATCTCCTAATTGACTATTATAGTTATAACCCCAAGTAAATACTCTGCTTTCTGACGTGACTGCGGCAGAATGCAACTCTCCAAGTGATACAGATAAAACAGTTTCGCCACTGTTTAAATTGAACTGAGAGGTAATATCTACCGGAGTATATTGATTAACGGTTGTATCATTTCCTAATTTACCTTTTAAGTTATCCCCCCAAGTGAATATCCGACCTTCTGACGTGATTGCAGAAGAATGACCTGTCGAAAATGATGTTGATAAAATTGTTTCTTCACTATTTAATTTGGGTTGTAATGTATAATATCGAATTGTGAATTGATTTATTGTCCATTTTGCAAATAAATTGATATCTTGTGCCGACATCGTTGTTGATGTATACAGAATAGATAAATCATCATCATAATACCAACTATCAAATGTATATCCTTCTCTTTCAACGGTAGGTAAAGCTATTGACCCACCTTCAGGAACTAACAAAGAATCAACCGGTGTTCCTCCTGTTGAATTAAAAATTACTTCATATAGAATTTCAGTAGTTGTTGTTTCATTAGTTGTACTTATCTCTGTAGTTGTCTGTTCGGTAGTAGTTTGTTCTGTAGTAGTTTGTTCTGTAGTAGTTTGTCCTGTAGTAGATTGCTCTGTAGTAGTTGTTGTAATAAGATTACTATTACAACTAAACATGAATATACTACTAAGAAGTAAGAATATAAAACATATAGTTTTCTTAACCATAGATAGCCTCCTATAATAATGTATCTAATTAAAGTTAATTATATTGAAATTATAATATATTAAATATTAATTTACAACACTGTATATAATTTCAGCAAAATCAAAACAAGAGAATACATT
>CAZUQS010000034.1:0-10421 GCA_964622615.1 uncultured Candidatus Izemoplasmatales bacterium
GATTGTAGTACGTTCGCGTGCGAGACTAGGACATTGCCAGGCTGCTTTCTAAATAAACGAACAAATTCCTGATTTAATTATCAGGGATTTTTTATTGCAAAAAAAAATATAGTGTTTTGTACAAACTAATCATTGACATTAATGTAATTATTTGGTAAATTAAATACTTGACGACATAAAGGACAGATGTGAAATATGAACAAATTGTGGAATAGAAACTTTACAATCCTTACACTAGGAACCTTTGTTTCAGCATTGGGAAGTGCAGCTGCATCCATTGCTTTAGGAATTCTAATATATTTAGAGACTGAATCCCCATTAATATTGGCGATTTTTTCTGTTGTAAATATTGTACCTCGACTGATTACAAATTTCTTAATTGGACCATTTATAGATCGTCATTCAAGAGTTAAAATTATATATATGATTGATTTCTTCTATTTTGCATTCTTCACAGCACTTTCCTTTGTCCTGTTTCAAGGATACTTCAATATTGTTGTATTTACTTTGATTGGCGGGGCTATAGGTGTTATTGATACCATTTATCAAATCTCATACATGAGTCTATTCCCAGAAGTAATATCAGGGAAAAACCATTCAAAGGCGTATTCAATTTCTAGTTTAATTTGGCCAATTTCAGCTGCTATCATGGCTCCTGTTGCAACATATTTCATTGAAAATTTCACATTTGGAGTAGCAATTTTGATGAGTTTTAATGCGATTACATTTTTTATTACCGCTACGCTAGAGACAACTATAAAGGCGGAAGAAGAATTAAACACGTCTGAACCAATTAAATTCAAATTTCTAATTGATTTGAAGGAGGGGTTTCGCTATTACAAGAAAGAACGAGGAATATTAGGCATTGCATTGTTATTTATGGTATTTTCATGTATATATGCAGTTTCTGATTTATTGCGAATGCCTTTCTTTGTTGAAAACCCTTTGTATACTATTCAGCATTTTTCATACCTAATTTCTGCAGGTGCAATTGGTAGAATCCTTGGAGGTTTGTTGCATTACAAAATTCGAATTCCAAAAGAAAAAAAATATTTAATTGCTGTTACCGTGTATTTCACAGTAGAAATATTAGGTGCTGTTACTTTGCTTAGCCCATATTTTGTTATGATATTTTTTAGTTTTATAATTGGTTTACTATCTGTTACATCATTCAATATAAGGATGAGCGCAACACAAACATATATTCAGTCTTCAATTCGTGGCCGAGTCAATTCAGTATTCCAACTTATGTGGAGTATTGGTGGAATTTTAGGACTTATTGTTGCTGGATTAATTGCAGAATATTCACAAATAGGATACCAATGGATTATCTTTGGAGCTGCAGGTATAAGCATTCCTGCAATTATATTGATACCAGTAAGAATGAAAAAAGATTTCAAGAAAATATACAATGTTGATGTATAAAAAGTCTAAACATGCGAGTCGAAGTCATTACCATTAAAGGAGAATATATGAAAATATACAAGAAATTAGTAAGAGATTTTGTACCAATGATGATTAATGCTGCAAATGAAAAAGCAATTACTAGAATATTAACTGATGATAAAGAATACGAACAAGAACTCTGTAAAAAAATGCAGGAAGAGTTGAATGAATATTTCCAATCGGGAGACATAATTGAACTTGTTGATTTAGGGGAAGTTATGCATGCTTTGTTAGATTTAAAAGGAGTTTCAATACAACATTATCAAGAGTTGCGACTACAAAAATTACATGAGAGAGGTTCTTATAAAAAAAGAATGTTTCTAGAGAGTGTTGAGAAATTAAAGTAAATTATGATATAATGAAAAAAATGTTGTATAGTATATTTAACATGACAAGGAGAAAAATATGAAGAAAGTTCTTTTGATTTTTTGTTTTATTTTCATTACAAGTTTGATAACAGCTTGTGAACCTACTACTACAGCTATTTCGATAAATACAAGTATAGCTCAATCTACTACGTATGTAGCGGTAACAAATATATTTGTGGAAGTTGATCAAGCCGAGGTGTGTTTAGGAAACCAAGTTAATTTGGTAGTTACATTTTTACCGACAAATGCTACAAATCAAGCATATACAGTTACTCTCAATCCTGGCAATTTAATTGCATTTTCTGGAACTAATCATTTGTTGATAGATGTCATTGGTGAAGATCCGAGTGGAGAAGTCATTGCTGCTAATGTAACCGTAACAAGTGATGATAATACGAGTATAGACGATACAAAGGGCATATATATTCACCATTCATCAACAAGTATTTGCACACCTTAATAGCACTAAATTATAAGAAGGAGGAGTAAATTGATGAAAAAATTGATAATTTTTGTTTCAATATTGATTTTGTTTCTTGTCTTTACAGGGTGCGAACCAATAACAACAACAGCTACTACACTGAATACGGTTAATAATAGTGAAAATGCAACAAATACTACAAACACATTTACAAAAGACACAAATACGACGATACCAATTAGTACGGTAGATACAGTAAATGATGATGTCAGCGCAACGAATGTAACGGGAGATGTTACAAAAGATCCAAGTAGTACCTCGTTGACCACATCAATATTGACCACAGCAAACAACGATCCCAGCGGATAAGTTTTAAACAATATTTTCAACAAAAGTAACATTTTTTGGATGAATTATATAAACATTTTATATTAGAAATTTCTATTAAAAAAATTTAAAAAACCAGCAAATATTGCTGGCTTTTTTTCTTGTATTTTTGCATAATATATATGGCAAAAAGAAGATAAAAGAAAATACTTGACACACCTAGTTGTGTAGTGTATAATAAGTACGCTTTATAATATAGAAAAGTGAAAGGTTGCCCAGCAGCCTTATAAAAATGAAACAAACGCGCCTCCCGGGTGTGTGGGTAAGAGAGGAGGAAAACAGAATATGCCTACAATAAACCAATTGATTAAAAAAGGTCGTCACGACAAAGTGAGAAAATCAAAAGCACCTCAGTTAAATATAGGATTTAATAGTTTGAAGAAAACATATACAAATGAAAGCAGTCCTCAAAAACGTGGTGTATGTGTCAGAGTTGCAACTATGACACCAAAAAAACCTAACTCAGCATTAAGAAAATATGCACGTGTTCGTTTATCGAACGGTGGTGAGGTTAACGCATATATTCCTGGTATTGGACACTCATTACAAGAGCATAGCGTTGTACTAATTCGTGGTGGTCGTGTTAAAGATTTACCTGGTGTACGTTATCACATTGTAAGAGGAACATTAGATACGACTGCAGTAGACGGAAGAAAACAAAGCCGCTCAAAATATGGAGCAAAGAGACCTAAAAAATAAAAAAAATAAAAATAATTAGATTTCGAAAGGAGGAATCATTATGCCTCGTAAGGGAAATATTGTAAAAAGAGATGTTTTACCAGATCCGATATACAATTCAAAATTAGTAAATAAACTAATTAATAACATAATGTTAGGCGGAAAGAAAAGTACTGCTCAACACATACTTTATAATGCATTTGAGCGTGTTAGAGAGATTACAGGTAAAGAACCACTAGAAGTATTTAATGAAGCATTAAATAATATTATGCCTGTTTTAGAAGTTAGAAGCCGCCGTATCGGTGGTCAGAACTATCAAGTGCCAAGTGAAGTAAGATCAGATAGAAGAGTTACACTAGGACTTAGATGGTTAGTGCAATATTCTCGTTCAAGAAACGAAAGAACCATGGATGAGAGATTGGCTAAAGAAATTGTTGATGCATCAAATAACATTGGATCATCAATTAAGAAAAAAGAAGATATGCACAGAATGGCTGAAGCTAATAAGGCTTTTGCTCATTATAGATTTTAGTTAAAGGAAGGAATTAAGTTATGGCACGTGAATATAATTTAGAGAATACACGTAATATTGGTATCATGGCTCATATTGATGCTGGTAAAACCACAACTACAGAGAGAGTCTTGTACCATACTGGTAGAATTCACAAAATGGGAGAAACTCATGATGGAGCTTCTCAAATGGACTGGATGGAACAAGAACAAGAACGTGGGATTACAATTACTGCCGCAGCAACTACTGCTTTCTGGAAAAATCATAGAGTAAATATTATTGATACCCCAGGACATGTTGATTTTACTGTTGAAGTATCAAGATCATTACGCGTACTAGATGGTGCTGTAACGGTATTAGACGCTCAAGCTGGCGTCGAACCTCAAACAGAAACTGTTTGGAGACAAGCTAACGAGTATAAAGTTCCAAGAATCGTATTTGCTAATAAAATGGACAAGGTTGGTGCAGATTTTGCATTTTCTATAAAATCGATTCAAGATCGATTGGGAGAAAACGCAGAAGCGATCCAATGGCCAATAGGAGCAGAAGATTTATTTACTGGAATTATCGATTTAATAACTATGAAAGCCTATCATTTTGATGGTGGGGCAGAAGAAGTTTATGAAGAGATAGAAATACCAAATGACCTTAAAAATGAAACAGAAAAAAGAAGACACGCATTAATTGAAGCTGTTGCAGATTATGACGAAGAATTAATGTTAACATATTTAGATGGTGAAGAAATTCCCGTCGAAATGTTAAAAAGAGCAATTAGAGCAGCCACGTTATCAGTGGAATTTTTCCCTGTTATGTGTGGTTCTGCATTTAAGAATAAAGGTGTAAAATTTATTTTAGATGCAGCAATTGATTATCTACCTTCACCTATGGAAGTCCAAGAAATTCATGGATATAATAGAAATGAAGAAGAAATCGAGATTTCACCTGATGATAATAAAGATTTCGTAGCGCTTGCTTTCAAAGTGATGACTGATCCATTTGTTGGTAGAGTAACATTCTTTAGAGTTTACTCTGGCGTTGCAAAAAAAGGATCATACATCTACAACGCTACAAAAGATAAAAAAGAACGACTTGGAAGAATACTGCAAATGCATGCAAACTCAAGAACGGAAATTGATGAAGTTTACGCTGGAGATATTGCAGCCGCAGTAGGATTAAAGGATACAATTACAGGTGATACATTGTGTGCAGTAGGTAAACATGTCATTTTGGAATCAATGAAGTTTCCAGAACCAGTTATTTCTGTTGCGATTGAACCTAAAACAAAAAAAGATCAAGATAAAATGGGAGTTGCTTTACAAAAACTTTCAGAAGAAGATCCAACATTTAGAACATATACGGATACGGAAACTGGACAAACTATCATTTCAGGTATGGGTGAATTACACTTAGAAATTATCGTTGATAGAATGAAAAGAGAATTCAAAGTAGAAGCAACTGTTGGTAATCCTCAAGTATCTTATCGTGAAACTATTCAAACGGAAGCAAATTGCGAAGGTAAATTTGTAAGACAATCCGGTGGACGCGGACAATACGGACATGTTTGGATTAAGTTTGAACCAAATCCTGGAAAAGGATATGAATTCAACGACAAAGTTGTTGGTGGTTCCGTTCCTAGAGAATACGTTAATGTAGTCAATAAAGGGATTCAAGAATCACTTTCAGGTGGTATTATCGCAGGATATCCTATCTTAGATATTAAGGCTACATTATATGATGGATCATATCATGAAGTCGATTCCAGTGAAATGGCATTTAAAATTGCAGCTTCTATTGCTTTAAAGCAAGCAAAATTAAAATGTGACCCAGCATTATTAGAACCAATTATGAGTGTAGATGTTGTTACACCTGATGATTATATTGGAAATGTAATTGGCGATTTGACTTCTAGAAGAGGACGAATTGAATCTCAAGAAATGTTGACAAAAGCACAAAAGGTATCTGCAAAAGTACCATTATCTGAAATGTTTGGATATGCTACAAGCCTTCGTTCAAATACGCAAGGTAGAGCAACTCATACAATGCAGTTTTCACATTATGACAAATGTCCAAAATCAATTTCTGAAGAAATTATTACAAAACGCAATACTTAAATCATAGGAAAAAATTGTTGTTTACAATTTTGAAATATATATTTATTGCAAAATATACGATATTGTTATAAAATAATATCGATAAACTATGTATAAAAGCATAGACACTAAAAATTAAAAATAAATAAAGGAGAATAAAAAAATGGCTAAAGCTAAATATGAACGAACTAAACCGCATGTTAATATCGGTACAATCGGACACGTTGACCATGGCAAAACAACTTTGACAGCGGCTATTACTACAGTTCTAGCAAAAAAAGGATTTTGTGAAGTAAAAGATTATGCATCAATTGACTCTGCACCAGAAGAAAAAGCAAGAGGAATTACAATTAATACAGCTCATATTGAGTATGCAACAGAAAACCGTCACTACGCTCATGTTGACTGCCCGGGACATGCTGACTACGTTAAAAACATGATTACAGGTGCAGCACAAATGGATGGAGCTATCCTTGTAGTTTCTGCAGCTGATGGAGCTATGCCTCAAACTAGAGAACATATCTTATTGGCTGGTCAAGTAGGAGTTCCAAGAATGGTTGTATACCTAAATAAAGCAGATATGGTTGATGATCCAGAACTACTTGAATTAGTAGAAATGGAAATTCGCGAACTACTAGATGAATACAAATTCCCAGGAGATGATACTCCATTTATTGTTGGTTCAGCTTTGAAAGCTCTTCAAGGCGATCCAGAACAAGAAGAAAAAATCTTAGAGTTAATGGCAGCTGTTGATGAATATATCGAGTTACCAGAAAGACCAGTTGACAAACCATTCTTTATGCCTGTTGAAGATGTTTTCACTATTACAGGACGTGGAACAGTTGTTACAGGTAGAGTTGACCGTGGTAAAATTAAAGTTGGGGAACAAGTAGAAATTATTGGTATTAGACCAACAAGAACAACTGTATGTACAGGTGTTGAAATGTTCCGTAAATTATTAGATTACGCTCAAGCTGGAGATAATGTAGGATTATTATTACGTGGTGTGTCTAGAGAAGATGTACAACGTGGTCAAGTAATTGCTAAACCAAAATCAGTTACACCACATACAAAATTTACTGCTCAAGTATATGTGTTGTCACATGATGAAGGTGGACGTCATACTCCATTCTTCTCAAACTATCGCCCACAATTTTACTTTACTACAACTGATATTACAGGCGTTATTCAATTACCTAAGGGTGTTGAAATGGTTATGCCTGGAGATAACATTGAAATGGAAGTTGAATTGATTCACCCAATCGCATTGGAACCAGGAACAAAGTTCTCAATTCGTGAAGGCGGACATACTGTAGGTGCTGGTTCAGTAGTTACAATTCTAGAATAATTACAAAAAATAAATGCCTTATTTGATTTCAGTCAAATAGGGTTTTTTTATTTTTTGTTCGGACAATTAACCTATAAGATTCGCTCAAATTATGATATAATATTTTTGTAAATATAATGTTTTAAATATGAAATGAAGGTGAAAAAATGGAAACATCTATTCAAACAATTAGATTTTTAGGAATTGATATGATTAATAAAGCAAATAGTGGCCATCCAGGAATTGTTTTAGGGGCGGCTCCAACATTATATGAGTTGTATCGTAATCATTTAAATGCAGTTTCGGATAAACCAGATTGGTTTAATCGTGATCGCTTCTTTTTGGCTGCAGGTCATGGAAGTGCATTACTATATTCAATGTTGCATTTAACAGGGTATAACATAACAGTTGACGATTTAAAACAATTTAGACAACTTGACTCCCTAACTCCAGGTCACCCTGAACTTGGTCACACTGAGGGAATTGATTCTACGACAGGGCCTTTAGGACAAGGTGTTGCTATGGCTGTTGGGAATGCCTTAGCAGAAAGTTATCTAGCTGCTAAATTCAATCGAGGTAAGCTTAAAATTATTGATCATTACACGTACGCATTATGCGGCGATGGTGATTTACAAGAAGGCGTTACTTTAGAAGCCTTTAGTATTGCTGGAAGACTTCAATTGAATAAATTGATTGTACTGTTTGATTCCAATGATATTCAACTTGACGGACCTACAAAGAATGCTAATAGTGATAATATCCAGATGAAAATGGAAAGCATGAATTGGAACTACTTTTTGGTAGAAAAACCGAATGATATTACGACTCTAAATCATATATTGAACGAAGCAAAAAAATCAGACAAACCAGTTTTCATTGAAGTGAAAAGCATTATTGGTTTTGGAGCTAAAAATCAAGGAAAATCGAGCACTCATGGTGCTCCAATTGGCGTGGAAGAAACCACAGCGATGCGCAAAAGGATGAATTATGATTTTGAGCCATTTGATATTCCAAAGAGTGTATATGTAGATTTTGCTGAATCATTTGGAAAACGTGGTTCAAAACTGTATAAAGAATGGGAAAGAACATTATTAAAATATAAAGAGGAGTATTTAGAAGACTATCATCTGCTTTTGAATATCATGAATAAGAATATCTTAATTGATTTTGATGAATTAATCCCTCAAGTGGATTTAGGAACAAAAGAAGCTACGAGAAATACAATCGGAAAACTAATCGCTACGATAAGTTCTAAATTACCAGAAATGATTGGCGGATCTGCAGACTTATCAAAATCAACTAAAGTAATGGGTATCGACGGAGATTTTGACGTTGATAACAGAACTGGAAGAAATATTAATTTTGGTGTTAGAGAACATGCGATGGGTGCTATTACGAATGGTATGGTGCTTCATAATTTGAAAGCTTTCAGCGGTGGATTCTTTGTGTTCGCTGATTATATGAAACCTCCTGTAAGACTGAGCGCTCTTATGAGTTTGCCATCAATATTTATATTTACTCATGATTCGGTAGCTGTTGGGGAAGATGGACCTACTCATGAGCCCGTTGAACAATTATCGATGTTTAGAACAATTCCAAATTTAAATACATTTAGACCTGCAAATGCAAATGAGACAAGGCATGCATTACGATATGCACTGACTTCAGAAGATAAACCATCGGTTTTAGTTCTCACAAGACAGAATACAACTGTTACCCACAAAGTAACATATGAAGAATTTAGAACTGGAGCATACATTGCTAGTGATATAGACAATTATGAAGCTATCTTGATTGCTACAGGATCAGAGGTTGAACTTGCACTTAGTGTTCAAGAGAGACTCAAAAATGTTCACAACATTTATGTTCGAGTAGTTTCAATGCCGTCCGTAGAGTTATTCTTAGCACAACCAAGAGAAATTCAAAATAGAGTGTTACCTGAATCATGTAAGAAACGCTTAGCAATCGAAATGGGAGCTAGCTTAACTTGGTACCGTTTTGCAAACAATGTCTATGGAATTGATCAATTTGGAAAAAGTGGTAAAGGCGAAGAAGTTATTGATTCTTTTGGGTTTTCTACTGAAAAAATTATTGAATTTTATTTAAACATGTAATCGGAAGTCTATTCCGATATTCTACAGATAGGAGTATTATGTTATTTGATTCTCATGCACATTTAAATGATGAAAAACTTATTAATCATGTAGATGATATTATTGAAAACTATAAAAAAAATGGTGTACAAAAAATTGTATGTGTAGGATATGATTATGATTCTAGTTTGTTAGCAATAGAGTTATCAAATCAATATGATTCAATCTACGCTGCAATCGGGGTTCATCCATCAGAAGCAAAAAAATTCAATATAGATATTTCTTGGATGGAAGAGTATTTATCATACCCAAAAGTAGTTGCTATTGGAGAAATAGGATTAGATTATTATTGGGATAAACAGTTTAAAGAGCAACAAATAGAATTGTTTAGAAGACAAATAGAATTAGCAAATAAAGTTAAAAAACCAATCATAATACATATGAGAGACGCTACAAACGATACATTTAATATACTTAAAGAACACAAAAATATGGAGACTTTAGGGGTAATGCACTGCTATTCATCATCGAAAGAAGCTATGCAGCAATTCATTGATTTAAATATGTATATTTCTTTAGCTGGTCCTATTACATTTAAGAATGCAATAACACCAAAAGAAGTTGCTGAAGCAATCAATTTAGATCATCTTTTGATTGAAACAGACTCACCATATTTATCTCCGGTTCCATATAGAGGTAAAACAAATGAACCAAAGAACGTGTTATATGTTGCAAAAGAAATAGCGAAAATTAAAGGTATTTCTTTAGAGGAAGTAAGTAAAAAAACATATTTCAATACTTGTAAATTATTTAATATAGATATGAAAGAGGAATTATAATGGGATTAACTGCTGGAATTGTGGGTCTTCCGAATGTTGGAAAATCAACTTTATTTAATGCAATAACAAAGTCAAAGGTTTTAGCAGCAAATTATCCTTTTGCTACAATCGAACCAAATATAGGAGTTGTTGAAGTTCCTGATGTGCGAGTAGACACTTTAACAAAATTATACAATCCGAAAAAAACAATATATACTACATTTGAATTTAGAGACATTGCAGGACTTGTAAAAGGTGCATCAAAAGGTGAAGGATTGGGGA
>CAZUQS010000035.1:0-10368 GCA_964622615.1 uncultured Candidatus Izemoplasmatales bacterium
ATTGAAAGTTATATTTATGGTTTGTTTGCGGACTTTTTTGAGCAGGTGATGAAATGGAACTAGAAAATAAAGTTAGACTAAATTCCCTCTATGATATCTATGGAGAACTACTAACATCAAAACAAAAAGAATATTTTGAGTATTACTATTCAAAAGATTACTCACTTTCAGAAATATCTGAAATTCTTTCAGTTAGTCGTAATGCAGTTCATACTCAATTGAAAAGTGTGGTATTGCATTTGGAAAACTATGAAGCAAAATTAAAATTGTTTGATAAAAAAACAATTGTTGGAAAGATTATAAGAAAAATAGATAAAAATACGATATCTATGGAAGAAATAAAAAAAGAATTGGAACAGGTGTAAGATATGGCTTTTGAAAATTTAACTAGTAGATTCCAAATGGCTTTAAGAAGAATCACTGGCAAAGCAAAATTAACTGAATCTGATATTGATCAAATGATGAGAGAGGTTCGCCTGTCTTTATTAGAAGCGGATGTTAATTACAAGGTTGTTAAAGAATTTACTGAAGAAGTGAAATCTCAAGCGTATGGCGAAAAAATATTAAAAGGATTAAATCCTGGTCAACAAGTCGTTAAAATTGTGAACGATGAATTAACCAAACTAATGGGATTAGTTGCAGAAGATATTCAGTTTAATGAATCCGGAATCACAGTTATTTTGATGGTCGGATTACAAGGTGCAGGAAAAACAACTACTGCAGGAAAATTAGCAAATTATATTCGAAAAAATAATAATAAGAATCCGCTGCTTGTTGCGGCTGATATCTATCGCCCAGCGGCGATAGAGCAGTTACAAACTATTGGTAGCCAGTTGGAAATACCAGTATTTGAAATGGGAACTACAAAACCTGAAACCATTGTGAAAAACTCATTGGAGTATGCAAAAGAAAACGGTTTTGATTTGGTAATCATCGATACAGCGGGACGCTTACATATCAATGAAGATATGATGACGGAAATCAAAAATATCGAAAAAATTGCTAATCCAAATGAAATTTTATTGACGGTTGATGCAATGACAGGACAAGATGCTGTAAATGTTGCTCAGTCCTTTAATGAAGCGTTAACTATAACTGGTTGTATCCTGACAAAACTGGATGGAGATACCAGAGGTGGAGCAGCATTATCAATAAGAAAAATTACAAATGTACCAATTAAGTTTTCTGGGATGGGTGAAAAGCTTACGGAAATAGAAGTATTCCATCCTGAAAGAATGGCATCTAGAATATTAGGCATGGGAGACATTATGTCTCTTGTTGAAAAAGCTACAGCTGAAATCGATGAAGATGAAGCAATGAATCTCATGGAAAAGATGATGTCAGGGAAATTCAATTACAATGATATGTTGAAGCAAATGAAAATGGTGAAACGCATGGGTAAATTTTCAGGGTTATTAAAAATGATTCCTGGAATGAGTAGCATGGCTAATGTTGACCAAGTGGACGACAAACAATTGGTCTATATAGAAGCAATCATCAGTTCAATGACCAAAGATGAACGTAGAAAACCTGAGTTATTAGATCGTTCAAGTTCAAGAAGAAATCGAGTTGCTAGAGGTGCTGGGAGATCTACAACTGAAGTGAATCGATTAATCTCCACGCTTGAAAAACAACAAAAAATGATGAAACGTTTTCAAAATATGACACCAGAAACAATGGAAGGTGTAACTCAAGGAACCTTTCAACCAAAAGAAACTAGAGCTATGAGAAGAGCAAAAGGTAACAAAAAAAGACGGTAATGAAAACCGTCTTTATTTATTTTTTGATAAGAAATCTGATAGGAATCGATAAACTGCATTTTCAGAACTAGTATAATCAAGGACAACATCTGCGACCTTAATCAAATCAGGATGAGCGTTTCTAACGCAAATACCTAGTTTGGCATATTGAATCATTTCAATATCGTTGTGTCCATCTCCGATGGCAATGATATTATCTTGGTCAATGCCGAGATAGTTCGCTACATATTCTAACCCTTTGCCTTTATTGGATTCTGGGGTATATATTTCAAGGATAGAATCAAATTCACCTTTTAAATTCCAAATTCTACAGCAAACACTACCGTTGTATTTCTGGTCGATATAATCCTTAATGATTTCACCGCAGCCTTGTTTACCGATGATGATAAATCCATTTGGATTTTTCGTTAAGGTTTTTCGCAAATTTCCAATGACTACATCTGTCGCTCCGTGAACATGTAACAACGGTTCAATTTCCTTTTCTTCTTTGTAAAGATAGATTTCATCGTACACTTCAGAAAAAGCATTTCTTATATGTTCTACATTATTTTCAAAAATATCAATAATAGCTGCTTTATCTACAGTATAATTGATGACAGGGAAATCTTTTTTTAAAGGATGAGTAATTAGCCCACCATTATAATTTATAATTGGTGTATCTAAATTAAACCGTTCATAAACAAATTTTGAACTCCGGTAAGGTCGTCCAGTTGCAATAACAATTTTATGACCCAAATCCTGAATGCTATGCATGAATTCACACAGGGTTTCAGACAAAGAGTCAAAATCGTATAATATAGTACCATCTAAATCTAATGCAATTAAATATTTTTCCATTTTATCACCGAGAATATTATCTCATAGGATTTCAAATAATGCAAATGATTATAGCGATTGATAAATACATTAAATTAAGATATAATTTATATATAATAGGAGAGATATTATGCTATTTATAAAAATGATGAACAGTCTTCAACCTATTTTTTTACAATTCGTGTGGCGTGATGTTCAGTATTTTCTTCTTGGAATAATTACAGGAATAATATTACTGATTTTATCTATCGCGTTTATCTTATCACACGGCGAGAGAAAGAAAACAAAACGTAGAATTGGTAAAACAGTCGCTTTAGATGATAAAGTGATTTTAGATATGATTGAATCTAAACAAGATCAATTGGATAAAACGGTTAAATTAACAGATAATGGATACTTTAAAGTCGCGGTAGATTTAAGCCTTGAGTTGACAGAAGAAATCGCAAGATACTACTTTCCAAAATCAAGATATCCGATTTATGAGTTGTCTATTCAAGAATTGTTGGATTTAAACTTCTATATCACAAAAAGAGTAGAAGAATTAATGAATCAGAAATTCTTTAAGTTATTCAAGAATTACCGAGTTGCCACTATCATCGATATTTTGAATACTAGAAAAAAAATAAATAATTCCAAATTAATGCAAATTACCAGAAAAATAAAGCTTCAACAAATATATTCAGCAACTAGAACGGTATTAAACTTTGCGAACCCTATATATTGGTTTAGAAAGTTAGCGATCAAACCTACCACTGTAGTTGTTACTAAGGAAATATGCAAATACATCATTGCAATATTTGGTGAAGAAACTAATAAAATTTATAGTAAAGCAATCTTTAAAGAAGAAGACTCAGAAACGGAAATCATTCAAAAAATTGATAAATTTATCGAAGAAAAGGAGGATTAAAAAATGTTATTTAAGAAAAAAAGAAAACCAGAAAGAATTGTCCCTGGTTACGATAGAACAACAGATAATAGAGAATTTTTTATTCCTCAAGTCATCGCGATAGAAGATCAAAAATTGACACGCAACAAATTTGTGTCTCCGATTTTTGGCAAGATTGTCAAAGATGAAGTTATTATTCCTCAAGATCGTCAAGGCGGAGGAGACATTGATAAAAAATATGATGCTTTTAGAAGCAAAAAGAAACTGACAAAAGAAGAAGCAAAGAGAAGATATGGACATCAGTATTATGAATTTATGACAGTGGACAATTCTAGTTTGAGTAAAGTGCATTCAAAAGAAGGATTGACAAACGAAGATTTGCATAAGAGGGATGCTATAGAACCTCAAGCTAGTGCTCAAGATATCATTGATAGTCATGTAACAGCGGTTTCTGTAGATGATTTTTTTAAGTCTGCAGAGGAAACAATTTCACAAGAACAGACAGATATTGTAGAATCAGACGTTTTAAAAGACATCCTGTCGGACAATGAAGTTGAGAAAACTGAAATGGTTGAAGAAGAAAGCGCAGAAGACGAAGTTGTCTTCGAAAGTAATGAAGATCAAGATAAAGAAGTAGAGGAAATTGCATTTTCTGATGATTTTGAATACCAAGAATATACGCCACCTGCTACAGTGACACCAAAAGCACCAGTAGAGTCCGAAGTAGAAGGATTTGATTACAGCAAATATCAATTGCCACCGATTGCGTTATACAAAAAAACCAAAGTAAAATCGGAAGAAGAACCTGCATGGATTAAAGAAAACATTGATGTGATCAATCAAACCATGCTTTCATTTAGTATTGAAGGCGAAGTAACCAATTATACCAAAGGGCCTACAGTTACGAGATATGAAATCTCTTTAGGTTCTGGGGTTCCGACTAAAAAAATAACATCAATTTCGGATAATATTCAAATGAGTTTATCTGCATTTTCGATTCGAATTGAAGCGCCAATACCAGGAAAGAATACGATTGGTATCGAAGTTCCAAATCAAATTCGCGAATCCGTATTCTTTGGAGATGTAGTGGATAATGATTATTTCTTGAATTCCGATGATCCATTATTATTGGCAATCGGGTTGGATATTGATGCGTTACCGGTATATACATCAATTGAATCGATGCCTCATGGGCTTGTTGCTGGATCTACACAAAGTGGTAAGTCTGTTTGTATTGCATCTATCATTGCTTCTATTATTACAAAGAACAAACCTGATGAAGTTAAAATGATGATGATTGATCCAAAGAAAGTTGATTTACAACAATTCGCGGATATACCGCATTTAATAACACCAATTATTGATGATCCTAAGATTGCAATTGAATCATTGAAATATTTGGTAAATGAAATGGAATCGAGATACGATACATTAAAGAAATTTAAAGCAATTAATGTAAAAGATTATTATAGCAGAAGAAGGACAGCTCCTAATTTTGTTAAAATGCCGAGAATCGTTGTAATTATTGAAGAAGCTTCTGACCTTCTAATAACTGGCGGTAATGAAGTAGAAGAACAAATATTAAAACTTACACAAAAATCAAGAGCGGTTGGAATTCACTTATTACTTGCAACCCAACGGCCATCTGCAGATATCTTAAAAGGAGCTATCAAAGCAAATATTCCTACAAGATTTGCATTTAGAGTTCCATCTTCAGTTGATTCTAGTGTGGTATTGGATATGACTGGTGCAGAAAAACTATTGGGTAAAGGAGATATGCTCTTGTCTGAAAACGGAATGGCAAGAAGACTTCAAGGAGCGTATTTGTCACAAGAAGAAATTGAAGCTATCACGGAATTTATTAAAGCACAAGCAAAACCAGAATATATGTTCTCACATGAAAGTTTGCTTGTTCAAGCAGCTACTGGAGAAAATGTTGATACCATTGATGAATTATTTAAAGATGTAGCGAATTATGTCGTGGAAGAACAACGATGCTCATTAAATAAGATTACACAAGTATTTGGGATCGGATTTAATAGAGCAACTCAAATTGTGACCACGTTAGAGAATTTTGGAATAGTATCTGGAAATGTTGGTACAAAACCAAGATCTGTTTTAATTGAGTTTGATCAGCTAGCGAAAATATTTGAAAGTATTGAGTAATTATGGAAGAAGAAAACTTAGAATTTGAGAGACAAGATGCTGTATTAGAAAATAAAAAACTGATGAAAAAATCAAGGTTCATGATCATCAGTTTTTTCACGTTAATCTTTATAGGTGCTGTTTTATTTGTGATTCTACAAAAAAACAAATTCTTTATTTTTAATATCAATCGTTCCTTTGAAAATGTTCCAAATCCATTTATCACAGAAATATTTTCTATATTCTTTATTGTTATCATTTTTGGTGGATTCATTGCCTATTTTTTATTTACAAAATCATATATAAAACGATTCAAAGAATCAGAAGAGATGCAATTAGAAACACTCCCCAAATTTAAGAAACTATATAATCTAAGCGATATATTTAGTGTGGTTCCAATATTCTTAGTTATCGTGATGGTATTAAATGGATTTTTCTTTTCGTTTGCTCAGGTAGACGGAGTTTCTATGGAGCCAACTTTTTGTAATAGTGATATTGTTATTATTAAATATGTGTCTGATTATGACATTCAAGATATTGTTATACTAGAAGAAAACAACATGTACTTAATCAAACGCTTGATTGCAAAGCCTGGAGATAAACTATTAGTGGATTCAACTGGTGTCTATGTAAACGATATTCTAGTAGAAAACACATTAGGAAATGGGAGTGTTGGTTACTCCGAAATGATCATACCAGATGGATTTTATTATGTTATGGGAGACAATCGTGATAACTCTCAAGACTCAAGATTTTTTGGCCTAGTGAATCAAGAAGATATGTATGGCCAAGTAGTATTAAAACTATCCGGTTCGACTTGTGCGCTGGATTGATAGGATGTGATACATTTGAAACAAATTCAATGGTTCCCTGGTCATATGGCGAAAGCCAGAAGACTGATAGAGGAAAAATTACCAATTATAGATATCATATATGAATTGCTTGATGCTAGAATCCCGGATTCATCAAGGAATCCAATGCTTTTGGAAATTGTTAGAAATAAACCGATATTGGTCATTTTAAACAAATCGGATTTAGCAGATGACAAAAAAACCGATGCTTGGGTGAAAAAGTTTGAAGAAGAGGGACATCATTGCATTGCAATCAACTCTTTGACTGGAAATATTTTGTCCATTATTCATAAGAAAACGATGGAGATGTTGAAGCCTTTAAAAGAAAAAGAAGAGCGCAAAGGTATGCAAGGCAGAGCGTATAGAGCAATGGTTATTGGAATTCCTAATGTGGGAAAATCTCAGTTCATTAACAACCTTGCTGGTAAAAACAAAGTAAAAACTGGAAATATACCAGGCGTAACAAAAATTCAAAGTTTTATCAAAGCTCAAAATGATTTGGTGCTACTGGATAATCCAGGTGTATTATGGCCGAAATTTGAGAATGAACGAGTATCTTATAATTTGGCTCTTTTAGGTTCTATTAAAGATGAAATACTACCATTAGATGAAGTAGCAATATATGGAATAAAATTCTTAACATCTCATTATCCAAATGCTATTCATGAACGTTATGGCATAGACATAAACCTTGAAACGGAACCGATTCAAGTATTAGACCTTATCGGTGAAAAACGGGGATGTAAAGTGTCAGGCGGATATATAGATTATGATCGAGTAATCAATCTATTCTTATATGATGTTAGAAATCTAAAATTAGGAAAGATGACTTTTGAGACCGTTGAAGATGTACGAGTTTGAGAATAAATTATGGGATTCAGGCATTCAATACGTAGTCGGTGTAGATGAAGTGGGAAGAGGTCCATTGGCTGGCCCCTTAGTTGCAGCTGCTGTCGTATTAAATCCAAATAACCCGATTGAAGGATTAAATGATTCCAAACAATTGAGTCACAAAAAACGAATGCATTTAAAAAAAGAAATCGAAGAAAAAGCATTCGCTTATTCTTATTGTTTTATAGATGAAGACACAATTGACTTAATCAATATTTACCAAGCGTCAAAAAAAGGGATGCTTGATGCCATTGATCAACTATCTTTAGAGCCACAATACATTTTATCGGATGCAATGCCACTAAAAGAAAGTGCAATTCCTTTCACCGCAATCATTAAAGGAGATACATTGTCTGCTTCGATAGCGGCAGCATCAATAATTGCAAAAGAAGTTCGAGATGAATTTATGATAGAGATGGCAAAAAAATATCCGGGGTATGATTTTGAGCATAATAAAGGATATCCGACTAAGAAACACTTAGAAGCAATTTTAAATATTGGAATATGTGATATACATAGAAAAACATATAAACCAGTTAAGAATGCACTGGAAAAACAATTATCACTTTGGGAGTAACTATGAAATATAAGGCATTAATGTTTGATTTAGATGGAACGCTATTAGATACAATTGAAGATATTGCAGATAGTTTAAATGCAGTGTTTGCATCCTATAATTATCCAATATTTTCTATTGAGGATTATAAATATTTCGCTGGAAGAGGAATTGATGAATTGATTTATTCTTCATTTAGCAAAGGCAAAATCGATATCAAAGAGTTCGATAAAATAAAGGCAGGCTATATTGAGGAGTACGGAAAAAGGCAATATACAAAAACAAGGATATTTTTAGGAATAATGGATTTAATAAACAAATTGAAAGAAATAGGTATATCAGTCAATATTCTTTCAAATAAACCCGACTTCCAAACTCAAGAAGTAGTAAACTACTATTTTAAAAATTTTCGATTTGATTATGTGTATGGAAAAAAATCTAATTTTGAAATAAAACCTAATCCAGAATCAGCTTTGGATATTGTCTCAAAACTACAAATTACACCAAGTGAAGTGTTGTATGTAGGGGATACTAATACCGATATCCAAACAGCGATTAATGCGGGATTTAAAAGCGTTGGAGTGTTGTGGGGCTTTAGAAAGAAAATAGAATTGGTTGAATCGGGAGCGGATTATATTGTAGATGACCCGAAACAAATATGGAGTATTGTAGTAGGTGAAGGTGATGATTTTAAATCAAAGTAATTATCTGGACGCAAGTCTAAAAAATAAGATAATAATTTTTCCAACTGATACGGTTTATGGTATTGGTTGTCTTTATAATGATCTAAAATCTATCGAGAGAATCTATGATATTAAACATAGAGATTATACCAAACCAATGGTGATACTCTGCGCTAATGATGAACAGGTGTATTCATTAATTTCTATGAATCAAGCGATACCAAATAATATAAAAAAACATTGGCCGGGGAAATTGACTATTATTTTCTTTAAAAATGAAAAAGTATATGATATAATATCTGCAGGAAAAAAAACAGTGGGAATACGAATCCCAGGAAATGCTATAAGCTTAAATTTGCTTAAGAAACACGGGCCTATGGTTGTAACAAGTTTAAATTTCAGTAACGAACCGGCGATAACAAAATTTTCTGATGCACTAAAATTTAGTGAATTAGTGGATTATGTTATTGAAGGAAGAGATTTGGATTCTATGCCTTCGACCGTTTATGATTTGACACAAGACAAGATTTTGAGACAAGGCGAGGTAATAATTTAAGAGGTGTAATATGTACAATAAACAAGTAAACAAATTCATATTAGAAAGCTACGGCGTAGATTTAGTAAATGACGTGTTATTTGCTAAGGATCACCATGTCTCTTTTTGTTTTGATTGGAGTTTGAAGGAAAATGCTACTTTGCAAGTTTTAACTGGCGATATTTCTTTGTTAGGGGTTGACTTAGAGAAAGTAGAGACTATAAAAGACTTAGAAGCATACATAGAAATTGTGAATCCCATATCAGAAGTTTTGGGTGTGGAAAATTTCATTAGTGGTATCCTTGATAAATTTGATCATAATGGTGAAATACCGGAATTATATCTTCCATTAAAAATCAAAAACCATATAACGTGGTTAAATATATCTTTAAGCGCTTTAACGAAAAAGAATGAATCAAACGAGTTGATTTACGGTAGAATCAATTGGATTAGTGATACAGTTCCTGATGCTATTGTTTTTTATCAACGCACATATAAAGATTTGTTAACAAATCTGTTTACTAGAGAAACACTTAAAGAACATTTGAAACAAGTAAGGGAATCAGATCATTCTTATGGAATCTATTTTGATATCGATAATTTCAAACGAATCAATGATATATTTGGACACCGACTTGGAGATGATTTTTTGCGTGAATTAGGAAATAAATTTATTTCTAATAAAGAAGAAAATGTAACCTATTACCGAATTGGTGGGGATGAGTTCTTTATCTATTTAGCAGATTTCACTGAAAAGGAAGCATATCAAAAAGCTTTGAGTGTTATCTATGATGTTGAAACCTTAAACAGAGAAGGAAGGCAAGCTGAAGTTAGCGCGTCCGTGGGCATTGTGCCAATTATTGGTGCTGATTTTGATTTTGAAGATTTATTAGATTTAGCGGATAGAACAATGTATTGTTCGAAAAGCAAAGGAAAAGGAAATATATCATTTACAAGAGACGTTTAGACGTCTCTTTTTTTAAGTTTCTATTAGTTGTAAAAAGAATAAAGTTTTGTTATAATTGTTATGATATAAACTAAGAATGAGGGGTGACAATAATGATTGTATCGATTGGCTCAGATCACGCGGGGTTTGAATATAAAGGAAAAATTAAATTATATTTGGAAAATCAAGGAATAAATGTCGTTGATGAAGGCACTTTTACAGACCAGCCTGTTGACTATCCAGATTACGCATATAAAGTTGCAAAAAAATAAAAGATGTGCAAAAATAGAAATATAAGA
>CAZUQS010000036.1:0-10243 GCA_964622615.1 uncultured Candidatus Izemoplasmatales bacterium
GGAAAGGAATCATATACGACAAATACAGAATCATTTTCATATAATATCTCTTCTTTTTCAATCAATTTCTGGCAAAAAATACACATGTTATTTCTTTACAAGGAATACAACACCTAAAACAATGAAGATTGCAGGAACTAGATACTGCGTGAAGTTCCATCCTTGTTCATTGAGTAAAAATCCTACTCCTAATGTCAACAGAATCGCATTGCCAGCTGTAACTCCAGTTCTTGACATCGACATAATCGCTGGAACAATTAAGAATAATGTCCACCAACCATCAAACTTGAATGCTTCTGGAATGATGTTGAAAGCTCGTAATAAAAATACAACTCCAATAACGAATAAAATAAGTCCTAATGTATTTCCTCTTCTCATATTTATTTCCCTTCTAATATAATATCTTTAATTTCTAATAAATTCTCGATGCGATAATCTGCCAGTTCTGATTTGACAGCATCATTAATAGCAATTGCCTTCATTCCGCCTGCTTTCGCAGCTTCAATACCAGCAATAGCGTCTTCCACTACATAACAATTCGTTGGATTTACACCAAGCCTTGAAGCAGCTAGTAAAAACACTTCAGGATCTGGTTTAGAACGTTTGATATCCGTGCCATCTGCAATCGCATCAAATGCATCCAATAACCCAATTTGTTTTAAAATGCTTTTTGTGTTCCTGCTAGATGAACCAATCGCCATACTAACGTTATTTTCCTTTAAAATAGAGTATAATTCATTAAAATTGCTTAAAATATCGCTTTTTGAAAGTTCATTCAAAGATTCTTTATAAATATTATTCTTAAATTCAAGCATTTCCGTGATTTCTGCTCGCGAATAATCGTTTGCGCTTCTTTCGAGAATAATATGCAACGATTCGCGTCTAGAAACACCACGAAGTCTGTTGTTAATTTTTTTATCAAAAAAGATTTCTTCTCGATCAGCTAATTGTTTCCAAGCTTTGTAATGAAATTTATCGGTTGAAACAATAACACCGTCTAAATCAAAGATCACCGCTATCTTCTTCATTATAATCACCCCACGTTACACTTACTGAATTTCTTTTTATTTTTACATTAGCAATATTATCTGCAACTCGTACTCTAAACTCAATTCTTCTGATTTTTTTTGATGAATTAAAATCTGCTTGAACCAAATAAGTATGATGTTTTAACCCTGCGAATCCATAGATGATTGCGAGGTATATTCCGCCAAGTAATCCTAAATTTAGCCCTTCTTTAAATAAGTTTCTGTTATTTAAATCTAGATTTGCTAATTCTTGGAACATATCATATCCATCTTCTGGATATTCATTTTCACAAGCATTGATAATATACATCACTTTTGTGAAATAATCTGGATTGATAGATCTCCTCATATAGTAATCATAATTCGCCTTATTAATATGCGAAGCATAGTCATGAGGGAACAACGCTTGCAATGCCAAAACATTTGCATTTCGTTGATAGCTTGTTTCTTCTGGGTCTTTAATCTTTGTCTTTTTTAAAAACATAACTTTTTTACCAGTTGAAACATTTCTATCTTCTAGATTAAAATATTTATCAAAACTCTCAATCAAATATTCAATATTTTCTTTCTTGAAATATAGTTTTCTTCTTAACTCCCGAATTTCATCGATTAAATCTTCATAATTATGCTCATCAAACACTCTTTTTACTTCGGATTTATCGGTTAATTTTGCAAAAGCAACACATTTGATTAAAGCATCCAAACTATTCTTAATCATATAATTCGTATATGCTTCATTATTGATTTTTGTGTGAACTTCATCAAGGCCTATTACATCCAAGATATTATAATGTTTTTTATTACCGCTCAGTGTAGCATAAGATAAATAGAAACGTGCACATTCTAGTAACATTTCTAGTGCGCCTTCGAACAATACAGAGTAATCTGCAGTTCGTTCTACATATTGATATATACCATATATAATGGATCCGTTGATATGAATTTTATTTTCTAAATTATATTGATCGAGTTCATACCCCTTAATACCAGATCTATTGGGATAAAATGCGCCTTCATAGCCCATTTGTTTGGCTTTTTTCTTTGCTTCTTCCAACCCCTTTACGCGGTACATTACCATATACCTCGCGCTGATTGGATCGATGTTGATATAGAAAGGCAATAACAGAATTTCCGTTCGCCAAGATACTGCGCCATTCTTAAATTGGCCAGATAATCCTGATTTGGACATAGAAACGGTATCTGAGTATGGTCTGTTTGCGATCAACTGATATACTGCGTAATCAATTTGATCACTTACGATATCATTATTAAATACTTCTACTCTAGCTATTTCATATATTTTTTCCCAAAACTCTTCATTCTTTTTATATAATTTCTTATATCCTATTTTTTTAGCTTCTTCTAATTGTTTCAGAAGTATTTCTTTTCCATTTTCTTTTGAATGGATAACTCCAGCATATTTATATATCGTATAAACTTTATCTGGTTCCAACGTCGCTCTGAAAACCGACATAATTTTCGTTGGATGAGAATCTTTCATCTCAAAGGATTTCTCTGTCAACAACCCAACGTGAACAGAATCTTTATGATGTTTTGTCTTAGCGCTAATAAAATAACTATCTTCTGATTTATCAATGACTTTATCTACCAAATGATTTTCTGCGACATTCCATATGTGGTCATCAATACCCATATGCATTTCAATTTTCACTTCACTGTCTACTTTGAACATAAACTTCGAATATATTAAGTTCTTATCAGTCTGATCGACGAATCGTTCGCTTTTTACGGATATCTCTATATCAGAATACTCAAAATCCGTTCTTCTTCTTAGAACGCCAGAATTTGTGTCTAAAGTCATTTCGTGAATTTTTGGTCGGAATGATTTCGGGTTTAGATTAATGCCATCGGCAATAATCAAGGTGTATAATGGGTTATAAGCATTTACACTTTCTTTAATGGTTTCCCCATCAAATAGTCCATTCAAATTAAGCGCAACAAAATCCGATGAATCACCTTCATCTAAGGTTCCGCGATAGCCCATGTAGCCATTGCTTATTAAGAATTTTGAACCTAAAGCGTGTTGTTCATCACGCTTATACTTGTTATGTACTAGTAGCCCCATTATGGCCTCCTAAAATCAAAATCGTCGAGTATTTACAGTATTATTATCTATGTTTTTTGCCAAAAGGTCAACCTCTTTAAAAAAAACACTGAAATTTATAGGTTTTATGAAAAAAATAATATATTTTATTTGTTGCAATTTTAGATTAAATTTGGTAAAATAATAACGCAATTACAAGTGGAGGTGAAAACATGGCAAATAACAAACAACAAATGAAACGTAATCTTACAAACGAGAAAAGAAGACTAGCAAATTCTTCATTCAAATCATCTTTAAAAACAGCTATCAAGAACGTAGAATTGTCTAGTGAAAAAGATAAAGCAGTTTTAGCTTTAAATCTTGCTTACAAGAAATTAGATAAAGCTGTTGCTAAAGGAATACATCATAAAAATTACGCCAACAGACAAAAAGCACGTTTATCACATAAAGTTAATAAATTATAAGAAAAAAGCCGTAGGGCTTTTTTTTTATTCTAAATCTAGCAAGAATAACTCAAGGCCCAAGTTTTTATCGATTTGTCCACTCTTAATTAAATAATCTAAATTTTCAATTTTACTCATTAATTCTAAGAGCATATCATCTTCCACATTTTTTGCGTTTTGCATCATATAATATAATCTACCCTTGCTCGCATTGAAGTACTTACCGATATCTTCGTATTTGTACTTCTGTTTGATGAGTTCTTTGGTATATAGAATTTCCTGGAATTTACTAGATATTACATTGATCATCCAAATCGGATCAATTTTAATGGAAACCAAGTCTTTGTAAATTTCCATCGATTGATTCACATTCTTTTCGATAACTGCATTCACTAATTCAAAGATATTATCGTCGATATTTTTGGTAACCACAGCATATACCATATCCGATGTTATGACTTCTTTTCCATAACTATAAGTGATTAGTTTGATGAGTTCATTTTCTACCATCGTTGGGTCATTACCAATGCGGTTCACAAATTGCGTTAATGCTAACGGATCAATTGTTAAATGATTTTTTTCGACCTCTTCTTTAATGTAATCATAAATCGTATTTGATTTCTTATCCGTAATATAAGCAACTGTATCAATATGTTTCTTCAAATACTTTACAATGTTTTTACGCATGTCTAATTTTTCATATGGAGCAAGTAATGCGAGTATTGTTGTTGGGTTTACATAACTGCAATAGCGTTTCAATAACTCCGTGTCTTCAGCGCTAGCAGATTTTTGATCAGATAAAAAGGTGCAATTACGGATTACAACACCCTTTTTTACAGACAAAAAAGGTAAAGTCATAGCGTTATTAAGCGCTGTTTCCAAACCATCTTCTTCATAATCATACTGTTCTATATCTTGATCATCAATCTCATGTGTTTTAAAGAGAATTTCCAGATTCTTCTTAATCAAGTAAGAATCATCACCATAAAACAATGTACAGTTAATATTCATTTGACCACCATAAATATTATAACATATTTAGCATGTTTTTAAATATACTCATAGGATATATCTATTGTGTTTATGCAATTGATATGTTTCAATAAAATAGTAGTTTAAAAATTCATAGTGATATATCGTAATCGTTCCATCAAAATCTGTACGGTAAATCTGATAATTGTAATTTAGAAGTCTGTCAACAATTGACTCATCTGGCAAATCATAGATGTTATCTTCTCCTACCGATATAATGGCAAGCTCTCCCTGAATCTGTTCTAAGAATTCACTGGTCGAGGATGTGCTAGATCCGTGATGTCCAACCTTTAATATATCCACATCAAAATCATAAGTTTCTAATAGCTTCATTTCAACACCAGATTCCATGTCTCCCGTAAATAAGTATTTCACTCCAGCAACCGTAGCATAAAGCACTATGGAATTGTTATTTTCATTGCTCGCACCCGTATGACTGCTTAGTACTTGGAAGGATGAATTCCCACACTGAAAACAATCTCCTTCTCGAACTATTTGATAGGGTTTTGATAGTTCGTGAAATTGATTTAGATATATCTTATTCACGCGAAGTTTTTCTACAATATCATCCAGTTCTCCATAGTGATCATTATGGAAATGAGTAACCAATAAGATATCAATTTGATTGGTATTATTTCCTTGAAAATATTGGATGAGATTGTCATAATTATCTGGTTTGCCAGTGTCAATTAACAGGTCACATCCATGATCATGTATATGAATTGCATCCCCTTGAGATACATCTAGAAAGCGTACAAATACAGCGCTTTTATAGTTAATAAATATAGAAGAAATCAATACAATTAAAAGACTTATTCCTAAAAGTATAAGTCTTTTTTTATGCTTATAATAGATCAGAGACAATGCAATAATTATCCAGTATAATAACTGATAAATCGGTAAAGAAAAATTGAACTTTATAACAACATTGAGGTTTGAAAATATATCAATTCCACTCTCGAATATTTGAATACAAATTGTATAGATTTTCTGCAGAAATGGCAAGAAAAACACAAGGATACTCATCGGTAAAAAAAACATACTCACATAGAGGATAAAAAACACATTTGCTAGTACAAATATCAATCCGAACGATTGATTCATTCCTAAGGTTATTGGTAAACTAACCAGACTTGCTAAAATGGTTACTTTTACTATTTTTGTAATTTGAGAATCCTCTCGAAATAAATAATCGCTCAAAAGAATTGAAAAAGCAATTAGATACGATAACTGAAATCCAATGTTATATACATAATATGGATTTATAATAATGAGTAATATAAACGAAAACGAGAGCAAGTCTGATTTGGATAACAATATATGAAATATATCTTTTAAATAGATTCCAGCAATCAATAAGGACGCTCTTATAATTGATATTCTAAATCCAGTAATGACATTGTAGAGGATGAGAAATATTATAATCACAATCTGATTCGTTTCTTTCGTTGTATAGAACTTTTTTAAGAAATAGGATAGAAATCCTATAATAAACCCAAGGTGCATTCCCGATATCGCAAATAAGTGTGAAATACCAAGATTGACAAACGTATCACGGTCAAACGCATCATAGTCGCTTTTATTGCCTAAAATAAACAGCTTCAAATAGGAAGCTGTTTTTTCATGGAATGTACGCTCTATATATTGGGTAATTCGGTAAGGTATGATTTCCAAGCGAAATGTAGTTTGAATTGCTTGAAGGTTGTTTACATAAACCACTTCGTCGATTCCCTTACCTTTTAAATATAATTCATAATCAAAAGTGTGTTCGATGTTGTATGAATCAATATGTTGATAACTGCCATCAACTTCGATGTCCATTCCAGGAGTAATTTCATCCATATGGTCGTAATAACAGAGTAATAAGTGATCTGACTTCAAATAGAAATGGTCATCAAAGACTTGAGTAACAATACCTCTAAGTGGGAAATCTTGTTCCAAGTTTTGAGCATCTTTTTGATGAATTCGAATTGACACAATTAATACGATAACAAGAGAATAGATGATAATATTTTTTGATTTCTTTAAGAGAAATATGACCTCAGGAATTAGTAACAGATAGGCTAAATATGATGTTTTAGTAAGAATAAATAAAAGACTAATAATTCCTACATGGATGAATTTTGATGCATCATACTGTAATAAGTTCTTTAATCTGCTCATAAACACTTTCTTTGATTCCAGATACATTCATAATTTCTTCAATGGACAAGAATCCACCGTATTCTGCACGGTAATCAATAATTCGTTGTCCTAATATTTGGCCTATTCCTGGTAAGGTCATCAATGTTTCTAAGTTGACTTTGTTGATATTAATTAAACTATCATCATCTTTAACATCTATTAAATCTTCGTAGGATGGAATATATATCTTAGCACCTAAACATAATACTAAATCCCAATGAATCTTCGTTAAATCGCAATCTATGGTTACTCCTCCAGCTTCATAGATCAAGTCCAGCATGGTATATGACTCAGGAATATAATATGTACCGGAATGAAGCACCTCTCCGTAGATTTCTACATAGATATAACGATTTTCTTGATTGGAATCTTCTGTTTTAGGTATCACAAGTGATTCTCCGTCGGTTAGTATCCTTGCCATTTCAATAGACTCTGTATTTGCATTGCTGGTCAACCCTCCAGCAACATCTATCAAATCATTAGTCCTGGTGTTTGGATATACATAATAAATTCCGGGACGATTTACTTCACCTTTGATTTCAACAACGATTTTTATGATTTCATCCACATCAATATCATTGTCTAGAGATGGAACAATAATAATTTCACCATCGCTTAATTTCGCAGCTTGATTTACAATTGATAAATCCGCCTCTTCTGTAAGTCCTCCAGCAAGTTCAATAAGATCAGCAACTCTAGCTGATCTTGATAAGTCGTATATTCCCGGTTGATGTACTTCCCCCTTAATCTCTACAATGATTTTTACGATATCATTCGGAACTATAAATGAATCATCTTCATATTTTGGGATGACTATAATCATTTCATCCTCTATTTTTTCTGCTTGATTGATAGTTGACACGTCAGCAACTCCCGTCAATCCTCCTGCAATATTGATGATATCCCCAATTCTTAAGTTTGAAGAAACTTCATAATATCCAGGGTACAATACTTCTCCTTTGATATCGACTATCACAGTGTTTTCTGATTCATATACATCTTCAGTTGTTAATAATGTTTCTGAATATTCTTCCACGATAGGTAACGAATCAGAGAACAGATCATTCCAATTGATAATCACTATACCGACAATACCAATCATTAAAATCAGTACACCTATATATCTTCTAATAAAATCCACAGTATCACCTCTTTATTAACATGTTACTGTAGACTTCATTATTTTCTTTTATAAACAAAAAAAAATCAGGTTTCCCTGATTTCTTAGAATTCCATTGAATCTAAATGTTTTTTCAGCATATCCGCTGAAGCATTTAGTTTTACGAGTTCTTCTACGCTTAGCTTCAACTTCACTACATGATGAATACCATCTTTATTGATAACTGCAGGTAATCCAATATAGACATCTTTCTCTATTTGGTATACCCCATTGTTATAAACAGATATTGGCATGATTCTATTTTCATTGTTTAGTATCGCGGTAGTAATCTTAACCAACGCTAAACCAATAGCATAATAGGTCGCATTTTTCTTTTGAATGATCTCATATGCGGCATTTTTAACCCGAAGATAGATTTTATCTAAATCCTCAAAATTAATTTCCTTCATGTCTTCAATCACATTCAATATTGGTTTCGCACCAATAAATGCATTGGACCAACATACAAACTCACTATCACCATGTTCTCCTAATATATAAGCATGTATATTCGCTACAGAGATATTTACCATAGATGATATTTCATATCTAAGTCTTGCAGTATCCAATGATGTACCAGAACCAATTACCCTACTTGAATCCATTCCCGATTCTTTCCATACAACGTATGTTAAGATATCGACTGGATTAGTAGCTACTAAGAAAATACCTTTAAACCCAGAGTCCATAACATTTCGAACAACTGTTTTCATAATTGATGCATTTCTATTTAATAGATGGATTCTATTTTCTCCATCTTTTTGACCTACTCCAGCTGTAATCACAACTAAATTTGCGTCTTTACAGTCTGAATACTCTCCTGCATATATTTTCATCTTTCTTGGTGAAAAAGCCAATCCATGGTTTAAATCCATTGATTCTCCCACTGCTTTATCTTTATTTATGTCGATTAATACAAGTTCTTCTACCACACCCTGATTTACTAATGAGTATGCATAACTCATACCTACTAAGCCAGTACCAATAATAACAACTTTACTTGATTGCATATTATTCACTTCCTTCCTCTTATATTGTAACAAATGTTAGCTATATATAACAATGTTATGCTTAAAATACAAACCGTTTGTACAATGATAACGGTTTTATTACAATATATCTGTGAAAAAGGAAAATAATTTCATATTTTCCTTTGAATTGATAGTTTTTTAGATTAATCTCTGTAATTGATTTAGTAACTTTGGCAAATCATTAATTATTGTATCATATACTAGGTTTAGGTTGATATTTTCATAATCAAAGAATCTTGATTAAATTGATTTAGAGAAGAAATAGCTTTCATATATGACTGAATCAAACCAATGTGATGAATTACTCGATTAATTGACTTCTTATCTCTTTCGTTCATATAACACAATTCCTTCCATAACCTGATTATAAGTATCTGAGTTATTATCTATTTGTGTTATATGAATCAAGTCTACTGATTTTTTAAATAGATTTGTAACATCTTCCAATAAGCCAAAAAAAACTAACCCTTCCAAATTGCCATCAACTACCAAATCAATATCACTTTGCTCATCTTGTTTTCCATTTGAATAGGAACCAAACAGAATGAACTTACTAATTTCATATTTAAATGTTAGCGGTAAAAGAAGTTCTGTGATTTGATCTATTGTGTAGTATCCCTTCGTTTTAGTAATAATCCCATGTTCATTATGAGGCTGATGTTTTAGACTATCAATAATTAACTTCACAACCCATGGACTTGGAGATCTTTTTCCACTTTCCCAATTTTCGATTGTTCTAAGTGGGATTTCTAGTAATTCGCTTAACTCCTTTTGAGTAACATTATATTCTACTCTTGTTTCTTTAATTTTAAATTCCATGTTATCACCTCATTAAATATTATACCACCCGTTGGGTGGTTTATCAATAGCAAACATTTAAATATTGGATTAAGTTTCTTAAACTATTGAAAATCGGTTTACTAAGGAGATGATAAAATCATAGAAAAGGTACTATTCGCTAAAACAGTACCTTTTTCATAACAATATTCTTTGTATGAGTCAATATTTAGTCTAATTTCAGATCGTAAATCTTATGGTTGTGGAATAGCATCTAATAAGTCTTTAGATGCTTGGGTATATGTAATTACTACGGTATCTCCTGATTGGTAATACAGTAGTCCTGTTGTGTCCTGATTAACTATCGCATCCACATAGGTGTCAGCGTCATCCCAACTATCAAAATTCAATATATCCACCCACTATAGATTTCCAGTTTTATAACCGGTAAATATATCTGTTACAGTAAGACTAATTGAATAGTCATTGTTTATTTGAGTTGTTCGAGTAAGTGCTTCATCTCC
>CAZUQS010000037.1:0-10204 GCA_964622615.1 uncultured Candidatus Izemoplasmatales bacterium
CCTGGATCATCAGAAATATATCCAGTACCGGCTTATCCAGCATCTTGAGAATTATATGTCCAAAAATCTTTTAGTCCAGTTGAATCAACATATCCTATTTCTACTACAGGATCAGATGTTGAACCTGTATATTCAGAAGTTCTAAGCGAATTGAATGCATTAAAAATATTTTTGTCTATGATTGTAAATCCATAGTTGCTTGAACCTGATTGCCAATCCTTTACAGTTTCAGTGATATTAAATATATATTTGCTGTCAGTCCCCACAACATGATAATCTATGATGTTTGAGTTGAAGCTTGGAGAAGTATTCCAATTAACTCTTAACGTTGAGAAGTAAGAAGTATTTTTGTAAACTGCAATAGTTCTATCTGTTGTACCATAGTTTTTGGTCATTGTTAAATTGGCATACGTTATTGTTTTATCAGAAACTGCAGATGGTAATGTAAATTTCAATAAACCTTTGTACCAATACACATCATCTACTCCAGAAACTATCATATAGTTAACTGTACTATAATTTGTAGTTGGTGCTCCTTGGTATACATAGGTATCCTGAATAAACACAGATTGATTTGTAGTATTAATTGTAGGATCAATAATTACCGGGTAACTCGCACTTTTCATCCAATCATCATTAATTGATATTGTTATTTGATATTCATCTTTCTTTGTTTCTTCAACATTAACACTAATGTCATATGTAATATTTCCGCTTGCATCATATGCGTATAGATTCCTAAAACTAAAAATCTCTTCACCATCTTCATTAACAAATGATATATTGACATCATCGTTTATAAGGGTTAAGTTTTTAATTGAATATTCAAATGTAACTGAAAAATCTTCTATGTATTGATTTAGTATTATGTCTTCTTTAACATTTCCACCATTGGCATAATAGGTTAAATCCACATTAGAAAAAATATCAAAATATGTTACTTTTTGAGTGATATTTGTAAGTTCTTTCATATTGCTTACTTTGATGTCTGTATCATCAACAACATTAATTGCTGATTCGGATATTGATAAAACAGTCCAATCAATTGAATACTTGTCCAAAGTAAGTTTTATCTTTTTATTGCCATCAAGGTTTTTAGGAAACTTAATAGAATATTTATTGTCTTTGTTGCTATATTCCTCAGATGAATCATCATAAATCATTGTATTATCTATGTCCTTCATTTCTCCATTATCTTCAAAATGAATTACATCATTATACATTGCAACAACGAAACTTCCATCTACTCTTTGGAACGTCTTACTGTTTTCAGTTCGTTCAGAATTTACTTCACCAAGCAATTCTACTTGAGAGTAGTCAAAATCAGAATCTGTCGTTGTTGGATAGTTTATCTGATTTTGTTCCGTAGCGGTTTCTGTTTCGCTTGCGCTTGGTAAATCCAAGGCGTGAACTTTGTTTGGTTTAGTAGGTAAAACACTTCCTACTAGCATAAATAGTAACACTAATAGAATTACTACCTTTTGCATTTTCATTATTCCCAAATGTAATGTAAAGATGTCATTGTTGCTGAAACTTCCCCTTAGTCTTTTTCTCATAGTTTCCTCCTGTTATATTTATAAAAAAATGGACACTAAAAAACAAAAAATTCCTAAATGTTTCTAGTATCCGTTAAAATCACTGTATAGTTCTTTCCAGACATAAATATATTCCCCTAAGATTATATTATTCATTTTTATAATAATACAGGTTGATGTCATTGTCAATAGGTAGTCGAGAAATAATATCGCTCTTGTTTATAAAAGAAAAAAATATACAAAAAACATTTCGAAATCTTGAATTTAATACCAAAAAGTTCAAAATACAGACTGTAAGCACTAAAAGAAACAAATTGCTTACTTTCACAATATCGAAGCTAAAATATTGTATTTCAAATTACTACTAAAGAGTTATAAGAACCCAGTTGAAGAATTATCTGAGTTTCCATTTAAAGACTTATGCACTAAAGTATTAGTCAATGATAGAAATGATACTGAATCCATTTAGAGCTTACAATGATAAGTTCATATATTCGTTTCCAAAGATAATTATACCTTACACAATACGAGAAACAAGATATGAAACAAAAAGTAAAATTTCGTGTTTATTGATAATTAACTTTGAGATGGTTGAGATACGGTCTATTTATTGCTATTTCCTTATAGTTCAAACCCGGTAGGGACCACAAAAAACAGCTATTTTTGCCAAAAGTTCAAATCCGGTCCTGAGAAACCATATACTATGTTACTTGAAGACATGAAAAAAGAGTAAAATCAATGAATTATCATTAATTTCACTCAAAATAACATAAAAAGTTGCTTTTTTAAAATCATTCTAAACGTCTATATTTAGGCGTTTAACGATATAAAGCAACTTGGTATAATCAACCTGGAGGACCCTGCCGGATTTGAACCGGCGGTGGGGGAGTTGCAGTCCCGTGCCTTACCACTTGGCTAAGGGTCCATTATATATTTAAAGAGTAAGATTTTCGCTTACTCTACAATATCAAAATGGTCGGGAAGACAGGATTTGAACCTGCGACCTCCTGGTCCCAAACCAGGCGCTCTACCAAGCTAAGCTACTTCCCGTATAATGTGGCGCGCCCATCAGGAGTCGAACCCGAAACCTTTTGATCCGTAGTCAAACGCTCTATCCAATTGAGCTATGAGCGCATAATCGACCTAGCGTTGGATTATGCTACTATTATTTTTTTGCGTGTATTTGCATAACCGTTTTAAAAGGCCGATATATATATTATCAAATTTAGCTGTAAATTGCAACTTTTTTTTACTTTATTCTTAGTTTTTTTTACGGAAATGTTTTAAGAATTTTTCTTCTGGTAAAAATATTCCAATTATTGCTATGATTAATACAATAAAACTAGTAATAACAACCATTCTAAACTCTACATAATTATAGTAATATGCTATAAATCCTCTATATGTAGTTCCGGTATTACCATTGTAATATATCATCGGTTCTAAAAGAGATATTGCTAGCAAAGTAACGATTGTTGCAACAGTCAAAGTCAGAAAAACAATACATATAATTTTAAATTGACTCAGTCTCTTAAATTGCTTCTCGTCAACGGTATAATAATTGAATTCAGAATCTGATTTTCGGTTCTTTAATAAATAGTCAATCGAGACATCAAATAGTTTGGATAGTTTGACAACATTCTCTAAATCGGGCATCGAAACTCCTGATTCCCATTTTGATACGGACTGCCTTGAGATATCCAATTGATATGCGATTTCTTCTTGAGACATATTTCTGCTTTTTCTTAATTCTCTTAATATTTCATTAAACAATTACATCACCTCAAAAAGATTATACAAATACTTAGTTAGAAATACTATACATTCAAATTTGAAATCTGTCAACCTATGGTTGCGTTATATAAGATTTAAGCTTCTAAATATAAAAACGATAACAAATATAGAAAATATAGATGACGTAGTAGTCCATACAACTAATTGAACTGCTAATTTTTCATCATTGTTCATTTCTTTCGCCATAATAGCTCCGGATACTGCTGTTGGTGAAGCAATCAGTGCGATTAATGCTGGAAATTCTATGGCTGAAAAATGAAACAATGTTGTATTATTCGAAAGAATTATTGCTAAAGGTAATATTAATAATGGAGCTATAATAGTTCTAGAAAATGTGCCAATGAAAATCTGTTTTCTCAATTCTTTAACTGCTAAAAACTCAAATGTACCACCCAATATTATTAATGCAAAAGGAGATGCAACTTGCCCAACCCATTTGATAGCTAAATACAGAAACTCAAGATTGTTCTTTAACGTAAATACTGGTTCCCCAGTTACAACATCAATTGGAATAAAGGAACGAACCCACAGTACTAATAATCCTAAAAATATCGCTATGATAAGTGGGTTTTTCGATATCTTTATTAAAGTTGATTTAAACGGGTGAATATTCTCATCTTCATTTTTGACAAACAGAGTAAGAGCAACCACCGCTAAAATATTGATTAATGGTACTATAATCGCAGCAATCAACGCTACCACCGATACCGCTTCTACTCCTCCGATTGCTTCTGCTAAAGGAATACCAATAATAGCATAATTAGCTCGAAATACAGACTGTAAAACAACTCCTTTTTTGCGGTTGTCTTTAATAGTAACCAGCGCGATAATCAATCCTGCAATGAATAGAATCAATATAGCGATTACAGCAAAAATAATAATTGGCCAATTAATCTCAGTAATATTATCGATAGAATATATTGTATAAAAAAGAAGTGCGGGTAACGCAATTCTAAAAACAAATTTATTTCCAATTTGTAAAAAGTGTTTATCTAAAAAATGAAATCTCTTTAATATATATCCTAAGCCAATTAATAATAAAATTGGCAGTACTGCATTTAAAGAGAATAATATTGTGTCCATGTCTTCACCTATTTTTTATTTGGTTTTTTTCCTACGGTTGCTGCATAAATTACAAATTCTTCTTCATCTAAGTTTAACAGTTGATCTGCTTTCTTTTGATCATAAGCCCCAATAGCGACCGCACCGCATTCAATAGACTCTGCTGCTAGGTATAAGTTTTGACATGCATGTCCCGCTTCCATAGCGGCCATTTTATGCGTTGCAAATTGATACTTAAATTCACCGCGGTAAGGTGTAACTGTCCAAAATACAACAAAAGCAGCTCCTCTAAGTTGCCCCATTATTGCATCATTAACGAGTTCGCGACTCATTTCATTATCAATAAATTGAAGATTATTTGTATCTTTCATATAATGATACATTCCTCTTTCAAACCCTTCAACTTTATTCAAATAAAAGTACGTCTCCAATGTGCTAGTTGCACCACCTGTTGGCACTACACCCATTGCATAACCAGGACCGTGTTTTATAATAAATGAAGTAGATTTACAAAGATAGATTAATTCTTTTTTCGTCAATTCTTGATCATCATATTTTCGCACACTTCTTCTTGACATGATAACATCATATAATGTCTTAGCACTAATATCTTGTACATCTACATTTAAATCAAAAATTTCTCCGTTTTTGTAAGTCTTACAAACATTTGGCTTTGGAAGACCTTTCCCCTTATCGGTTTGTGAAAAATCCAACTCTAACCAATTGGGTTTTAGGGATTCTCTAAATGTCTGATTCATTTTTTTTATGTCTTCATCATTGTATTTCATAGTATCATCCTCCAAACATTATTATTATATCATAAGAGACAATCTTGTCCTATTGTAATATGTAAAAGAAAAAAGAGAAATTAATCTCTTTTTAAACGGAACATTTTTCGTAATCACATAGGTCATTACTGCATTGTATACATCCTTGTCTCTTAATTAACACTGCTCCACAAGACGGACATAGCTCTCTATCCATTTTGTCTGGTTTATATTTTTGGTTTTCAATAATAACAGTAGTTGTGATTTCTCTGCTTTCATCGTTCTTCTTATTATACCATTTTTCTTCAATAAACATTTTAGGCGGTGTCGCAGGATTTAAATCCTCTGTATTTTCATTGATACCTGCTAAAATACCGATTTTTGCACATCTGTCTCTAAATACAGTCGCACCCTTTAATCCTTTTTTCCAAGCGGTAATATAAATATCCATTACGTCTTCTATGGTCGCGCTATTTGGTATGTTAAATGTAGATGAAATTGCTGTATCTACATATTTTTGGATCGCAGCTTGAACATTTGCACGTTCCATAAATTTTAAATTTTGTGAAGTTATTTTAGTCCATTCTGGTAGTTTTTCTGGTTCAATATCTAGTACTCTTGCCATTTCAAGCGGAGTTTTTTCCCAAACAGTAATCTTTTTCTCTTCATCAAACATACTAATAATTCTTCTCGTATAATTAATTTGGAAGAATGGTTCTACCCCACCACTAATACCAAGAATATTACTGATAGATCCCGTAGGTGCTACACTAAGTAATCTGCTATTTCTTAAACCATATTTCTTTACTAATGCATCAACTTCCGGAGTGATTGTATCTTGATAAAATTTAGAAGAAGATATTTTCTTATAATCATAGAGCGGGAATGTTCCCTTTTCTTTTGCATTTAAAGCGCTTGCTTTTGCAGCGGAATTTAACATATTCTTCATCATTAAATCTAGAAAATCTAGAAATTCAGGTGACCCATAAGGAATTTTCATAGCCAACGCTAAATCAGCTAATCCCATTATTCCAAGTCCCACCTCACGATATTTTTTCACATGTTCTCTTTGTTCTTTTAGTGCGTGTCTATCACCAAGCATTGTTAATAAATCATCTAAGGCAATAATCATTTCTGCAACCACATAATCAAAACGTTCAAAATCAAAATACGCTTCTTCTGTGAATGGTTTTTTTACAAAAACATTCACATTAATACTGGCTAAATTACATGATCCATGAGGCATTAAAGGTTGCTCGCCACAAGGATTTGTCGCAGTGAATTTTACTTCTTCATACTCACTAAGAAAATGGTAATCATTCATGTTGTCAATAAACATGATTCCCGGATCGCCCATTGTGTGAGCAGAGTATGCAATTAATTCTAAAAGGCTTCTTGCTTTTATCTCTTTATCAATTACCTCATAAGGAGTTTCAAAATTCATCGACCACATTGCATCATCTTCAACAGCTTTCATAAAATCATCTGTTAATGCAATGGAGATATTTGCTCCATTAATTTTACTCAAATCTAATTTTGTAGTTATGAATTCAATAATATCTGGGTGATCTATATTTAGTACAAGCATTAAAGCTCCACGTCTAGAGTCTTGTTGTGTATTTAATGTTGTATGAGAGTATTTTTCAGCAAACACCATAACTCCAGGTGTTGTATTCGAACTATTGTTAACTTTTGCTCCCTTAGGCCTGATTTTAGAAAGATTAAGGCCTTGACCACCACCATAACTATAAGTCCTAGCGATTTGATAGTCCACTTTATAGATGCTTTCTAAATTGTCTTCAGGATCTTCTGTAACGTAACAATTACTACCGGTAATATTACCGTCTCTACCTATGGCGTAGAGATTTCTTCCAGCAAAAATTGCTTCTTTATGTCTAAAAATCTTTTCTAAAGAAGGTTTTCCAAAAGATATTCTCTTTAAAAAGTCTTTCTTGCTTTCATTATGTAAGAGATATTTCTTTAAAATCAAATCTTGTCTCTCGTCATTATCATTCCAAGGGTGTTCTCTATCAAGCCTTTGTTTTTCTCTGAATTTAATATAAGCTTTCGCAACCTCATATTTTTTAGTCTCCATCAAGAACAATTCAACACTATCTTGAATTTTTTCAATATTTATTAAATCATTTTTGTGATAATCTTTTGTAATTTCATTCGCTTGCGCTAAACATTCCTGTTCAGTCATATCATCACCAACATTTAGATATGCTTTATGTAACGCATGTGCAATTTTGTTCAGTTTGAACTTCTCTTTTTCACCATTTCGCTTGATAACTTGCATTATAATCCCCCTATATTAAAAAAATAATACATCGATATTTTCTATCGATGATTACATCATTTACACGTTGTAAACATTATATATTATTTATGGTTTTTTTAAAAGCAATTAGAGGAAATTTCTTAAAAAAAATACAACTTTTTTAAAAGTCGTATTTTTTGTTTGTTTATTTCATATAAAAATATGAATATATCTTATTGCTTTTTCAAAAAATCAATTGTTTTATTGATTCTACTAAGTACTTTTTCTTTGCCTAGAATTTCTAAGACATCATAAAAATTAGGAGTATTTCTCTTAGCACAAGTAGCTATCCTTATAATTTCAGCATAGTCTCCAACAGTACCAATATACAATTCTGGATTTTTTTTGAAGTCTTTCCCTCTAGCTGCAAAACCCCTATTTACAGCCATCTCTTTTAAGTTTCCAAACCATTCTTCTTGATTTAGTTGTAACCCGTTATTGTTCTTATATTCTTCTAATAGTTCTATTAATAGATTATTTGAGAATTGCTCTTTGAATTCCAACCCTTGATTAAATAGTTCAGTATAATAATCATCATACATAAAATCAATAATTGCTAATACATCTGAATATTTCTCGTAGTCTTTTCTTGGCTTTGCTTGGTCTCTTTCAATATTGATTATTGCTTTAAAATACTTAAAATCACTTTCAATTACTTTACAAAATTTAGGGTCATATTGTTTCGCATAATCGAGAGCATTTTTAGCAAAAATATCAGCGCTCATATGTGCTAACCTTTCCTTAGAAATCGACTTGATTTTTTCTAAATCAAATAGTGCTCCATCCAAACTCATTTTCTCAAATGACAAATCAAACTTGAAGATGTCTTCTTGAGGGTTTTGAATCCGCCATTCTTCAAAATTGCTGTTTGCTAGCGTCATTAGATATTCTAGGAACCCTTCAATTGGATAACCTCGTTCTAGGAAGTAATCAACAGAAGCTTCTTCATCTTTTCTTTTTGATAGTTTTCTTCTATTACCATTATCTAATTTCATAATTACTGGAAAATGACAGTAAACTGGTAATTCAAACTTCAACGCCTTAAACAATTCTAAATGAATCGGAACAGATGGCATCCATTCTTCTCCTCTTGTTACATGAGTTGTGCGCATAAAATGATCATCGACAACGTGAGCAAAGTGGTAAGTTGGTAGTAAATCCGTTTTCATTATAACAATGTCTTGAATGTTTTCAGGAAATTGAATATGCCCTCTAATCGCATCATATAAATCTACTCGATTTTCTTCAAAACCATTTGATTTAAATCTTATAACGCATGAATCTCCATTTTCGATTCTTTGAATCACTTCTTCATCCGTCAATGTTCTACATTTTGCAAATTTTTGATAATAACCAGGTAATAGTTTATGTTCTTCTTGATATTTACGGATATCACTTAATTCTTCATGAGTACAAAAACAAGGATATGCTAATCCTTTGATTAACATGTCCTTTATCACAGTGTGGTAAATACTCTTACGCTCTGATTGAACATAAGGTCCATATTCTCCACCGCTGATATAACTTTCATCTGGGTCAATTCCAAAGATATGTAATTGCTCTAAAACCTTGTCACCGGAGCCTTCAATTTCGCGCTTTTGATCCGTGTCTTCTAAACGCAAGAAAAAGACACCTTTGGTTTGTTTGGCAAACCTAGCACTTACCAATGAAGTAAATACAGATCCAGTATGCAAAAAACCAGTCGGAGATGGCGCAAATCTAGTAACGATTGCCCCCTCAGGCAAGTTTCTCTTTGGATATTTCATTTCTAAATCAGATATTGTTTCTTTAATATTTGAGAATATTAAACTAGCAATCTTTTCTTTATTTGTCATAGTATCGTTTCCCTAATCTATTTTTATTTTTTACATCAACTTTGAATTTATTATTAAAAAGGAAGTACCTTCCAAAAATCAATATAACTACCTCTACAAGTACGATGAGTTCTATTAACATCGGTATCAAACTCTTCCTCTTAACACGAAAATAGTATATCATAAATGCACACAAATATAAAGCATCTAAATATAGTAATTAGCTCATTGACTTGTAATTTTCAATATGTTAATATTAGAATAACAATATTTAAAATTTCATAGAGAATGGTGAAAAAATGAGTGATTTTCAGTATGAAAATGAATTCTTTCAAATCCTTGAAGAAGAACTAGTTCCTGCAGCAGGTTGTACGGAGCCAATTTCTCTTGCTTTTGCAGGTGCTAAAGCGAGAGAATTATTACATGGAATTCCCGATAAAGTATCTATAGAATGCAGTGGAAATTTGATTAAGAACATCCGTTGTGTTACGGTACCCAATACTGGTAATTTAGTTGGTATTGAAGCTAGTTTGATTGCTGGCATTGTTGGCGGAGATTCTTCTAAAGGGTTACAAGTGATTTCTACTATAACAGAAGACCACATCCTAATTATGCATGAATTGTTATTGAAGAAAATCGTAACTGTTCGGTTGCTAAAGTCACCACTTAATTTGCATTATATTTTAACATGTATCAAAGGTAATGAAAGCTGTGAAATAGAAGTAAAAGATATGCATACAAATATTACTTCTATAAAGATAAATAATAAAATAATTTTTGAAAAATCTGCCGGAAACGATGAATACTGTGGCGTTGAAACGGACCGAAGTATTCTGAGTGTACAAAAAATTTATGAGTTTGCAAATAATGCTGATATTCGAAAATTAGAAGAATTATTAAAGATACAAGTTG
>CAZUQS010000038.1:0-10185 GCA_964622615.1 uncultured Candidatus Izemoplasmatales bacterium
CCTGTAGTTCTTAAAAATCTTCTCAGATTCTTAATTCTTTACAGGCCCTTTTTTTTGTCTTGTATGCACTGAAAATTTTTTTTTAAATCTGAAAGTTCAGAAAAGATATCGACAATTTCTACTATTATATATATTAAGAGTGTATAATATATAATATAAAAATATCAAAATTTAGTTTAAAGAAAAAGAATATAGGAGATGTAGATATGAAAAAAATCTTAGTATTATTTACAGTGTTTATTTTTGCTTCAACATTAGTTGCTTGTGGCGAAACTGGAACGCAAATTCAAACAACAGCAGCGACAACAGCTGGGACAAATCCTACAACAGTATTAACCTGTGGTGAGGGATATACTCTTGTTGGATCGAATTGTATCTTAAACGTGGTTGAAGATAACGACCCTGTGTTTAGTGGAACTGATAATGTGGAAATCACAGTAGGAGATTCTTTCGATTCATTAAGTGGAGTATCTGCTTCAGACATTGAAGATGGAGATTTGACATCAACGATTGTTGTCAATGGTTCTGTGAACGCAAATGCAGTTGGCGTCAACACCATTGTTTATATTGTAGAAGACAGTTCTGGTAATGAAACTAGAGTAACTAGAACAGTTACAGTAGTTGGTCAAGAAGGTTGCCCGATTCATTATGTCTTAGAAGAAGGTGTTTGTGTTCAGGTGCCAGCAGAAGACATCGTTATTATGCATGGAGCTGTTTATGAAATTGATCCGTTCCATGAAAGTTACACGGGTACCGATCAATTAGCACGCCAAGAATTACAAACGTCGATTGAAGGGTTATACAACGTAAACATCATATACAGAAATTATCCAGCTAGTGCAGCTTGGGGGCCAGACAGAGTGCAATCAATCATTCAAGCAAGTGTAGCAGGAGAACCATTGAGTGATGTATATTGGGTTGTTAGTGACTGGATTCAAGAGCTGGTCAATGGTAATGCCCTCGGGGATGTATCACCTTACATGAATACAATTGGAGGAAATATTGATGATTCTTACTTAGATATCGGAGAATTCAAAGGCGGTGTTTATGGTTTTGAATCATTCAAACCTACAATGGGTGGTGGATTATTCTATAATGCTGATTTAGTGGATAGTTTAGGGGTTGCAAATCCATCAGACTTGTTCTTAGCTGGACAATGGAATTGGACTACGTTTGAAGCATGGGCAACACAAGTTCAAACTGCTTTAGATGGTCAAGCAGAAGAAATGTATGCCTTAGGTGGTATGCTAAGTTATTATGCAAAGTTTATGGTCTCATTAAATGGAGGAAGCTTAATTAATAAGCAAACTGGACGTGTATCCTTTGCTCAAGCACCTGCGTTGGAAACTTATGATTTCTTAACTACACTTTGGAGTAAAGGCTTATTTGAATTAAATGGTCAGTATGATGCAGGAAGTCCTTTATGGATGGGTGGAAAAGTCGCAATGCATCCTGGAGATTTATGGTTTGTATCAGCCGATAACCGATGGGGTACAATCCCATTTGAGTTGGGATATGTTCCATATCCAGTAGCAGATGATTTTGCGGGAGAATACACTAGTCCAATCAGCGGAATAGCATTGATGACTATTGCAAGTGGAATGTCTCCAGAACGTGAAGAATTGGTGTTCCGTGTATGGAATGCATTACAATTATGGAAAACCGATGAACAAACAGACGCGGATTTCGAATTAACATTATTAACCAAATTTGATCAACAAAACTATGTTGACGCATATTTAGCAATATACGATAAAGTTTATCTTGATATCCTAAATGCCATTGGAATTAGCGCTTACAGCGAAAATGGTTGGGTTAGAAACATAAACGGTGCGATTAAGGATGGTTCATCACGTACTGTGGTGGATGCTATCAGACCGGTTTATGAAACAGCACTAGATGATTATTTAGATTAAACGAATACCATAATTCCCCCTTGTTTTCAAAGGGGGATTATGACTGTGGGGTGCGACAATTTGAAGAAGATAACCATTATTCTGATTGCAATAACGATATTGATATTAGGATTTATCACTATAGATTCGGTTTGGCTCAGTAATCGCCAAGCTTTTCTCAGTTATAATGATGAACCATATGATAACTCAGACATTGATGAATTGTCTTATTTTGATATTTCAGATTACTATTCTTATTTAGAAGAACACAATCATTTGTATCCAGGTGGTATCAATATTACTGTAGATGCTATCAATTTTTCGGAAAGTAATGGGAATCATGAAGTCCTCGCTACCTATGAAGGTGTTGATGATATTCTTTTGACAGCGGAGAGCGGAACTGTGACTTGGGAAGTGAACGTAGCGGAATCTGGATATTACAATTTATTGTTGAATTATTATCCATATCAAGGAAAAAGCTCAAGTATTGAACGAGCTGTTTATATCAATGGAGAAATTCCTTTCGATGGAGCAAATAATATTACATTTCATCGTATTTGGGGAAATGCATCTGAAGTTAGAGTCGATGTCAATGGAAATGATATCCGACCAAGCCAAGCAGAACAACCATTTTGGACATCTAGTTATTTTAACGATCATATAGGGTATGTTAATAATCCTTATGCGTTTTATTTCCATCAGGAACCAATACTATTACTTTAGAAGGTATTAGAGAACCTTTGTTGATAAAGAGTCTACAAATATTAAGTTTAGAAAGCAAAATGACTTATGAAGATTATCTGTCGCTGCATAGTGATGCTGGTGTCATAGACACTGAGATTATCTATCTGCAATCGGAAAATCAATTATATTCTTCTTCACCAACACTCTATCCATTGAACGATAGAACCAGTGTGAAAACTATACCAAATAGTCCGAAACTGATTAAACTGAATACTATCGGAGGAAATAACTGGCGAGTTGCTGGAGATTTCATTACTTGGGAATTTACAGTGGAAGAAACGGGTTTATATGAGATTAGTATGAGAGTCAAACAGCGTTTAGCTACCGGGATGAATGTCTACCGTAACATTTATATTGATGATGAGATACCATTTAATGAAATGGAAAACTATGCATTTAAATATTCCAATAGTTGGAGAATTCAAACATTAGGTACAGCGGACAACGCTTTTGAATTTTACTTAGAAGCAGGGACACATACTCTAAAAATGGAAGTGTCTCTTGGAGAATATGGTCTAGTCATTGGGCAAGTGCAAACTTCGATCAATAATCTGAATAAACTCTATCGTGAAATATTAGTTTATACGGGACCAGAGCCAGATTTGTATCGAGACTATCAATTAACAAAACGAATTGATAATTTGGTAGAACGAATTCAAAATGAAAGAGATGTTTTGTTTGAAATTAGAGAAAATATTATTGAAATAGCTGGTTCTAAGAGCGAGAAAACAGGTATTTTGGATACTGTTCTTCTTCAATTGGATGACTTTCTTGATAAACCAAGAGAGATTCATACACAGTTATTGATTTTTAATAGCAATATCTCTTCTTTGGGGACGCTGATTTTGTTGCTAAGTGCACAACCTTTGGAAATCGATTATTTCTTGATCCATGATTCAGATGCAAAGATGCCAAAAGCAAAAGAATCTTTTATTGAAGGATTATGGTTTAGTATACGATCATTCTTTTCAACGTTCACAACCGATTACTCTAAACTGGGAGAAACCGATGAATTTGAATCTGATACGACAGTAGAAGTATGGTTATCCGTCGGTCGTGACCAAGCAAACGTTCTTCGAAAACTAATCGATGAATCATTTACACCAGATACAAGAATTAAAATAGATCTTAAATTGGTCAATTCATCTGTACTATTACCGGCAACATTATCGAATGTTGGTCCGGATGTCGCAATGGGGCTAGGAAATAGTATCCCAGTCAATTATGCGATGAGAAGTGCTATTTATGATATTTCTCAATTTGATGATTTCGAAGATATTATCACCAGATTCAAAGACAGTGCAATGGTACCTTTTGAATATGAAGGCGGATATTATGCATTGCCAGAGCAACAAGTCTTCTTGATGATGTTCTATCGGACGGATATCTTTGAAGAATTGCAATTAACCCCTCCAAATACCTGGTATGATGTTATTACGTTAATTCCAGATTTACAAAAGCATAATTTGGAATTCTATTTACCAATTCCAATTACGCAAGGTTCGGTCATGAATCTCCCCCCAAATCCAGTCTTTTCGACATTGTTCTATCAAAATAATGGCGAGTTCTATATAGATGATAATATTGAAAGTGGATTTAATGAGGGTAAAGGACCAGAAGTATTTGAAATGTGGACGCAGTTCTACACCGATTATTCCTTCCCGGTTCAGGCAAACTTCGTAAACCGTTTTAGAAGCGGGCAGATGCCAATTGGAATCACCTATTATAATGTGTATAACACCTTGAGTGTATTTGCTCCTGAAATTCGTGGAAAATGGGATTTTTTACCAGTTCCAGGGACTTTAGTGAGCGATGGAGCAGGTGGTTATACTGTGCGAAGAGATACCGTTTCTTCAGGGACCGCAGTGATGATTATGAATGATTGCGAAAATAAAGAAGCTGCTTGGGAATACTTAAAATGGTGGACCAGTACAAAAGTACAAGTTCAATTTGGACGAGAAATGGAAGGTATTTTAGGTGCAGCTGCCAGATATCCAACCGCAAATGTAGATGCGATGAGTCAACTACCTTGGACAGTGGTAGAGTATTCAAAACTAGAAGAACAATGGAGCTGGGTCAGAGGTATTCCAGAAGTGCCAGGCGGTTATATGACTGGAAGGCATTTGGATAATGCATTCCGTCTTGTGTACGATCAAAAGACAAACCCACGGGAAACGATCTATGACTATGTACAAGTCATCAACGAAGAGATCGCGAAAAAACGCCGTGAGTTTGGTTTGGATTAGGGGGGTTATAAAATGGAAAAAACATTTAGCGCACCACCTCTACTTACCAAGCGTCAGCTTTTATGGAAGAATATCAAAAAGAGTAAACATCACTATATTTTAATGGCTCCATATGCGATTCTTTTTTTAACTTTTACGATTGTACCGGTTATCATGTCGTTGGGCATCTCTTTCTCATATTTTAACTTATTAGAACCTCCTCGCTTTGTTGGCTTGGATAATTATATTAAATTATTTTTAGAAGATGAAGTTTTTATTATTGCCTTAAAAAACACGCTGATTTTAGCGGTTATTACCGGACCAGTCAGCTATTTGATGGCATTCTTATTTGCTTGGTTAATCAATGAACTTCGTCCAAAGCTAAGATCCTTTTTAACCTTGGTTTTTTATGCACCAAGCATCAGTGGAAATGCTTTCTTGATGTGGTTGTTGATTTTCAGTGGAGACGTACATGGATATGCCAACGCTTTCTTGATGAAATTCGGATTTATAGATAATCCGATTCTTTGGCTAAAAAATCCAGACTACATGATGTTGGTCATCATTATTGTTCAACTCTGGTTATCTTTGGGTGTCAGTTTCTTGGCATTTATTGCTGGGCTACAAAGTGTAGACAAAACCTTATATGAAGCGGGAGCGATTGATGGAATCAGAAATCGCTGGCAGGAATTATGGTACATAACTTTACCATCGATGAAACCTCAATTAATGTTCGGTGCTGTTATGCAGATTACTACATCACTTGCAATTGCTGCGGTGTCAATGCAACTCGTTGGATTCCCGAGCGTCCAGTATGCTGGACACACGATTGTGACGCATCTAATCGACTATGGTACGGTTAGATATGATCTTGGGTATGCTAGTGCGATTGCGACAGTTCTCTTTTTAATCATGATGTCAACTAACCTTCTCGTCAGAAAAATTCTGAGAAAGGTGGGTAATTAGCATGAGATTTCTTAAAAAAACACGAAGATTAAACCGTTCTTTGGGTGGAGATATCGCATTATTTTTGATTTTGTTATTCTTTGGATTTTTTAGTGCGTATCCGTTAATTATGACGGCGTCTAATGCGTTCAAACCATTGGATGAATTGTTCTTGTTTCCACCAAGATTATTCCCTAGAAACTTGACATTTGACAATTTTAGAGACTTATCAGACCTGATTAGCAACTCTTGGGTTCCATTCAGTCGTTATTTCTTTAATACCATTTTGATTACCGTTCTTGGTACAGGGGGTCACGTGCTGATTGCATCCATGGCCGCTTTTCCTCTAGCGAAATATAAATTCCCAGGTAGAGGATTGTTCTTTACTTTGGTTGTATACTCATTGATGTTTGCTCCACAAGTAACCGCAACACCAAACTATATTATCATATCTAAGATCGGACTGATTGATAATCCTAGTGCCATTATCTTACCAGCCATTGCTTCGAGTCTTGGTTTGTATCTGATGAAACAATTTATGTCGCAAATACCGGACGAATTGATCGAATCAGCAAAAATAGATGGTGCTAGTGAATACCGGATATTTTTCCAAATTGTTATGCCTTTAGTTAAACCAGCTTGGTTGACACTAATTATCTTATTGTTCCAAAGACTTTGGACAACAGACGGAGGAAACTTTATCTTCAGTGAAGAACTGAAGCCTTTAAGTTATGCTTTGCATCAAATTGCTGCGGGAACCATCGAACGTGCAGGCACCATTGCTGCAGTCGCGTTCATTATGATGATTGTTCCTGTGACATTCTTCATTTTGTCTCAATCTAAAGTTGTAGAAACATTTAGTCATTCAGGAATGAAATAGGAGAGAATATATGAAAAAAAAACTAACTCTACTCTTAGTTCTTATATTACTACCATTCCTGATGGGGGCGGGTAGTTATAACTATTCATATTGGGGACACGCTATTCACTCTAGTCCTGGTATGTCTTTTACTGCGAGCATTAACGCTGAAGAATTGGGTGTAAACTTTATTTCACCAGAAGACTTGGTTGTGTACAACGAAACTATATTTGTTATAGATAATGATGCCAACTCTTTGGTTGTCATTAATTCTGATTTTCAAAAAGTAGAAGAAATAACAACGTTCATTTATAGTCAAGATTATTTAGATATACTGGCCGATAAAGGGATAACAGATGAAACGAGTTTAACATTGAACTCACCTTATGGGGTGGATGTGACTGATGGTGGAATCTTCATAGCTGACACTAGTAATTTTCGGGTTGTTAAACTAAATCATAATTACGAAGTGCTGAATACGTTCAGTGATATGGAGGATCCAACTTTCGAAGAAGTGTTTTTTGAACCGAAAAAAATAACTGTAGATGGAACAGGCAGAATGTACGTTGTTGCAAAGAACATTTATGAAGGAATAATAGAAATCAATTCTGATGGTTCGTTTAACCGATATACAGGAGTCAATCCAATTCAATTGACTCCGTTTGAGATATTCAGTCGCAGTTTGATGTCAGAAGAACAAATTGCTCAATTGCAATTATTCTTACCGACCGAATATACCAATGTGACCATAGATGATAAGAATTTCATCTATGCGACTAGCAAAGTATCCGATAACAATGATCAAAATCCTATCCAGTTGATTAACCCAAAAGGAGTTGACGTCATAAAACGAAATGGATATTTTCCACCGATGGGAGATGTTCAATATGTTGCTGGAATGAATAGTTATGTCATTGATGGGCCTAGTAGCCTTGTTGATATTGCTTATTCCGTTGATGGAATTTACACTGTTCTTGATCAAAAACGTTCCCGTTTATTTACCTATGATAGCGAAGGAAATCTTCTCTATATTGATGGTGATGACGGAAAACAAATTGATAAGTTTAGTGAAGGTGTTGCTATCGATTATTTAGGTGATCAATTGTTAGTGTTGGATCGCGGAACCAAAACCATTGTTGTCTATGGATTAACAGAATTTGGTGGTTATGTCAATCAAGCCATTCATTATCATATTGAAGGGATGTTTGAGGATGCTGCCAAAGTCTGGGAAGAAGTGATTAAAATCAACTCCAACTATGAAATTGCGTATAACGGAATCGGGAAACTTCTTCTTAGACAAGGAGATTTCAAAAAAGCTATGACATACTTTGAATTAGGACATGACCAATACTATTTTTCCAAGGCATTCAAAGAATACAGAAATACATACATCAAAGATAACTTCGGATGGATAATTGGTGGAATAGTCCTGATTACTGGTGTGTTGGTCGGCTTTAGAATCCGACGTATTTACAAGAAGGGAGGAACAATATTGTATGAAGACTAAACTAAAGAAGATTTTTCATGAATACATTCGTTTTCCTTCCTACATATTATTTCATCCATTTGATGGATATGAAGAATTCAAACGATATCATAAAGGTAAATTGAGTGTCGCAATTGTATTTATTCTAATTTTTGCCTTTTTTCAAATATTTGCATTTCAAAATTTAGGATTCTTGATAAATCCAAACAATCCTTTGGAATTGAACAGTATCCAAGAAGTATTTAGTGTATTACTAATTGTCTTCTTATTTACAGTTGGGAATTGGAGTGTAACAACTCTGATGGAAGGAAAAGGTAGTTACAAAGAGATTTTAATGGTTACTGGCTATTCTTTGTTTCCTCTAATCATATTAGGATTTCCAGCAGTTATTTTGAGTAACTTCCTCACCTTAGAAGAGATGGCATTTTTTCAAATAATTTTATCTATCGCAAGTATTTCAACGGGTTGGATGATATTCATGGGCATCTTAAATATTCATGAATATGGCTTATTTAAGACCATTTTGGCATTTATTGTTACCATAATTTCAATCTCTGTGATGATGTTTGTGGGATTACTTTTCTTTGATTTGATACAGCAATTTATCGCTTTTGTTGTATCAATAGTTGAAGAGTTTAACCTGAGGTATTGATGATGAAGAAAAAATTACTATTAACTGGATTGGCATTTCTTGTGGTCTTTATCCTCTATCTTACATTATTTAATATGAAACCTGGGTCAGTGTATACAACCGATAAAATTGATTACACGACGGAAGGTTTCACAGATGCTATGGCTTTAAGCGATATGCAATATTTAGTAGCTTCTAATCAAGATTTCGAATTGTATTTGAACGAAACTACTTCCTATTTTAAAGTGATAAATAAACACACTGGAGTAATCTGGAATAGCAATCCTACAATTTTTGACCCATGGCAATTGGATGTGTCCAAATCCATGACCAAGAGTGCGAAAAATAAGCAAAAAGCTACCTTAGAACTGTCTTATTTCAATGAGACAGGTTCTTTAGCGAAGCTTAATAATTATGAGCTCAGTATCTCACATCCAGATAGTGTATCGTACGACAGTGGATTGAGAACTTTCTCCATTAAATATGTACCAAATGGTTTTCAGGTTTTATACGATATCAAAGATGTTGATATCGATTATCTATATTTTCCAAAATACCTAACTCCGGAGATTTTAGAATCTCATCCACAAAGTTCTACGTTAAGACAAATAGCATATACAGGATACGATGAAGACCTTGGAGTCTATGTGATAACAGGATACGAAAGTATGTCAGTGTTGGTTAGAGAACGTCTTTATAGTATTTTCTATGGACCAGGAACTCTGAATTACTCTAGAGAACAAGCTATCACAGAAAATGAAAGTTATGGCTACACTGAAGCGTTTGAGTCAGTTGCTTTTCAGGTTGCAATTCAAATTACCTTGAATGACAATGGAATCGATATGTCAGTCATTCAAGATTCTATTGTTGAGAGTGATAATGCAAAACTCGCAACGATTTCCTTATTCCCTCATTTCGGAACTGCTATCAGTCAATTTGGTGGCGTCGAAAAAGAAGGATATATTGTCTTACCAGATGGTAGTGGAGCGATTATGGAGTTTAACAATGGTAAACAGTATCAAAAACCATACTCCAAACGCTTATATGGAGAGGACTTGGGTATTCTAAGTCATAAGATGCAAGAAGTCCAACAAAAGATTAGCATACCATTGTACGGAATGGTAAAAGAAGATGGTGCGTTCGCAGCAATCATCACAAAAGGCGATACGATGGCGACTATCAACGCAGATGTATCCGAAAGAATTGATTCCTACAATAAAGTGTATCCAATGTTTAATTTTAGAGAAAATGAAGCCATCACCTTAGGGACTGGATTTAATATGTATGCTATAGATTTGTGGACAGAAGATAGAGTCGATACGGATTTCACCGTTTCCTATACATTCTTGGATGAAGCAGAAGCTGATTATGTTCATATTGCAGGTGTGTACCGTAAATAT
>CAZUQS010000039.1:0-9959 GCA_964622615.1 uncultured Candidatus Izemoplasmatales bacterium
CAGATTCCATAAAAGTCTATTGGGATAAAGCAACTGATGATATAATGGTAAAAGAATATGAAATATATTTAGATTCAGTATTGGCTGGAAACACGTCACTGAATGCATTCGAGATTGAAGATTTAATGCCTTCTACAATGTACAGAATTGATGTGGTGGCAGTCGACTTTGCTGGTAATCGAAGTGAAGAAGCGACCTTAAATATAAGTACTGAGGATATAAGAACAATTGTTGGACAAATTGAAGCAGAATCCTATGATTTCCAATCTGGTGTTGCTAGAGCTGCTTGTGAAGATGTAGGCGGCGGAGAATACGTCGGTTGGATTGGTAACGATGATTATATGGAATATACGATTTACGTACCACAAGATGGAACTTACCAAGTAACTTACCGAATAGCGAGTGAATCCACTGCAGGACAAATAAAACTATATGGTAAAAGCGTATTGCCACTTGTTACAACTACATTACCAGTTACTGGTGGTTGGCAAACTTGGGAAAGTGTTACAAGTTCAACATTCAATTTAAGTGAAGGAATTTACACATTTAAAGTGAAAGCAAGTGTTGGAGGATTTAATCTGAACTATTTTGAATTTGAGAAGGTGGGCTAATTGGTCACAATTAAAGACATATCTAAGATTTCTGGATATAGTGTAACAACAGTTTCAAAAGCTCTAAATAACTATCCAGATATAGCAGAAAGCACAAAAAAAACAATTAAGAAGATTTGTTTGGATGTTGGGTATATACCAAATGCTCAAGCGCAAGGTCTTGTTAGCAAAAAATCCTACACAATTGGGATTATATTTGAAGAAACAACTGGAGTTGGACTTCAACATCCATTGTTTTCAAAGATATTAGAAGCATTTAAAAATGAAGTGGAAAAAGCAGGATATGACATTATGTTTTTGTCCAAATCCAATACCAATGGAAATGGTGGTTCATATTACGAACACAGTATGCGAAAACAAGTCGAAGCGATCCTGGTTCTTTGCGCGGAATTTAACTCCGAGGAAATGAATGAATTATATGCAGGAAGTCTACCAATTGTAATGATTGATTTTATGAGCGAATATGCTTGTAATGTAACATCGGATAATCAATTTGGTATTGGTCAAGCAGTTTCCTACTTAGCAAACTTAAAGCATAAAAAAATAGCTCATATACATGGAGCTTTAGATACCTATATAGGTGGGTTGCGACTGGGATGTTTCCGAAACGCTATGAAAGCCAATCACTTAACTATCAAAGAAGAATATTTCGCCAATGGAGCGTTATATACCAAAGAAGCAGGATTTAGTGCAATGAATAGTTTACTAAAATTAAATATTCCACCTACCGCTGTAGTTTGCGCATCCGATATGCTTGCGATTGGAGCGATTCAAGCAATCAAACGTAAAGGACTGAAGGTTCCTAGAGATATTAGCATTATTGGCTTTGATGGTATTGATGCTGGACAATTAATTTCACCAATGTTGACGACAATACGTCAAGACACTGTGAAAATGGGAACCCAAGCAGCGAAGAATATTCTAAAAATGATTAAACTAAAAAAACGTACAAAAATGGGTGAAACTATTCAAGTAGAAACCAATATTTTGGAAGGTGAAACAACAAAGCAATATGAGAAAACTAATAAAACACTTTGATTTTACAAATGAAACTAAATTGAATGAAAACGATTGGAACATAGCGGTTGGAGATCAATGGGCTAATGAAGAATTACAACATTATGTCGATGATCCCAAAAATCTGTTTTTTGACAATGGGTTAGTTATTCGTGCTACCAAAGAAGACCCTGTTTATCATAGCGCAAGAATCAATACCAAAGATAAATTTTCGATTCAATATGGACGTATTGATATAGTTGCCAAAGTTCCAATGGGTAGAGGAACCTGGCCAGCTTTATGGATGTTAAGTCAAGAGAACCACTTTGGCCGCTGGCCTAGAAGTGGAGAAATTGACATCATGGAGCATGTTGGAAGAAATCAAGATGTTGTATTCCTTTGTTTACATACTGAAGCGTATAATCATCGTCAAGAGAAGCAATACTATTTTGAAACTAAGATCGAAGGAGTTTCTACAACGTTTCATACCTACTCCATTGATTGGGACTCTGAAAGCATCACTTATTATATAGATAATCAAATGATGGTCAAATATAATAAGCACGATAAACCGGATACAAGCGCTAAGGGCTGGCCGTTTGATCAAGAATTCTTCTTGATTATCAATTTGGCTATTGGTGGTAAATTCGGTGGACCAGTAGATGATTCTATTTTTCCAGTTGAATTTGTAATTAAAGATATTAAGGTGTATCAATAAATATACATGTATAAGAGGGAGATGAATTAAAACTGTGTGTTTGCAGTTTTAATTTTATGTGAGAATATGAAAACACATTACAGAGCTGTTTGCTATCAAGGATATAGAAGTGGTCAATCGCTGCAACAAGGAAACTTTCCAAGTCGTGAACAAGTCTTGGAAGATTTGTTAATTTTAGAAAAGAATTTTGATGCCATTAGAGTCTATGATAGTTCAAAGCATACGGAAGATATTTTAGCGGTTATAAAAGAACATAACATTTCGCTAGAAGTTATGCTTAGTATGTATATGAATGCAGAAGAAAGACATAAGGGAGTTCCAGAACCAGGATCAGATGAAGCGGCGCGTTTTAATAAAAACATATCTCGCAACAATGAATTAGCTGACAAAGTAATTGATATTGCTAATATGTATCCAGATATCGTATGTTGCATTTCAGCAGGAAATGAAGCGAGATCCATTTGGAATTATAATGTAGTGAGTGATAAACGAATTGCGGAACTAGTTCAAAGAATTAAGCAAGGTGTTTCCATTCCTGTAACTTATTGTGAAGAATGGAAGAGTTGGGTGGATGATTTACCAGAAACATCGAAAGTAGTAGATTTTTTATCGATTCATATTTACCCAGTCTGGAATCATGTTAAAATCGGGGATGCTATAGAGCGTACAATAGAGAGTTACGGTAAGATTCAAGCATTATATCCTGATAAAAAAATAGTAATTACCGAAGCTGGTTGGCCAACACAAACAGACCAAAAGAGAATTCCATTGGATGAAGCAACTGTTCACAACCAAACCAGATATGTTTCAGAACTTATGGAATGGACTAAAAAAGTGAATACAACGGTATATATCTTTGAAGCGTTTGATGAACACTGGAAAGGGTATTCTGATCCAGTTGATCCAGAGAAGAATTGGGGTTTATATTTGGATTCAAGAAAGAAAAAAGTATAAGTATAACTCGATTAACTAAAAATAAGTCCATTTTTTTGGACTTATTGTTTTTATTTAGGTAATATTATATATATCTTTAAATAACGGCTTGACATAGCCGTTATTTTTAAATATAATACATGTAATATAACAATACATTGAAAAGACCAATGAATAAGATACTTTTTAAAGAGAGTTAGTGGGTGGTGCAAACTAATAAAGTCCTTATTCTATCTGCCTTGGAGTGAGATTAATCATCTTCGTATACCTGCGTTAAAGGGTAAAGTGCTAGTATACTAGAACTAAGGTGGTACCACGGTTGATTTCGTCCTTTACTCTGTAAAGGGCTTTTTTTATAAAAAGGAGAATGATTTGCATGATTGATGAAAAACGGATTATCAATAATCCAGAAGAAGTAAGAGCAGAACTACTAAAAAGAGGGTTTGAAGTTGATTTCACAGAATATATCGAGCAAAAGGAATTGCGTAATTCCTTGCTTCTTAAGATTGAAGAAATTCGTGCGAGACGAAATAAACTATCGAAATCAATTGGCGAATATAAACGAGAAAAGAAAGACACTACTGCATTATTTGAAGAAATAGATGCAATCAAAGATGCGATAGTAGCTGACGAAGAAACACTCAAAGAAACAGAACGCTCTATTGAAGAGTTTCTATATAAAATACCAAATATTCCTGATTCTGACTTAGTATTAGGTGATAAAGAATATAACGAAGTAGTATCTGTGAATAAAACAAAACCGGAATTTGACTTTCCGATTAAAGATCACGTAGATCTTGCAACTAGTTTAGGTCTTATTGATTATGAAAGAGCTGCTAAAATTAGCGGCAAGGGAACATGGATTTATTCAGGGTTAGGAGCTAGATTTGAATGGGCATTATTGAATTTTTTTGTTGATGAACATTTAAAGGATGGATATGAATTCATGATGTTGCCTCATATCTTAAACTATGAGAGTGGGTTAACTGCTGGACAGTTTCCAAAGTTTCAAGATGAAGTCTTTTGGTTAGAAGGTGAAGAACCTCGTAAGTTTATTTTACCGACTGCGGAGACTGCTTTAATTAACATTCATCGAAATGAGATATTAAAACCAGAAGAATTGCCTCGTAAATACTTTGGGTATACTCCTTGTTACCGAAAAGAAGCTGGAAGTTATCGCTCAGAAGAACGCGGAATGATAAGAGGATACCAATTTAATAAAGTTGAAATGGTTCAATTTACAACCAAAGAAGATAGTGATAAAGCATTTGAAGAGTTACTGATGAAAGCTGAATCTTTGATGAAGAAGTTAGGACTTCATTATCAAGTATCAAAACTAGCGGCTGGAGATGTATCATTTGCAATGGCTAGAACCTTTGATATTGAAGTTTGGTTACCAAGTATTGGAATCTACAAAGAAGTTTCATCAGTATCAAATTCTAGAGATTTCCAAGCAAGAAGAGGACTGATCAGGTACCGCTCTCCAGATGATCAAATTGAGTATTGTCATACTTTAAACGGCTCAGGACTAGCAACTTCAAGATTATTACCAGCAATTCTAGAACAAAATCAACAAGCAGACGGATCTGTTCTTGTACCTGAAGTATTGGTTCCTTACTTAGGTGGTATAAAAGTCTTAAAAAAATAGGAGTTTATAATGGAAATAGATCGTAGTTTCGCTAAAATTCATTTGGATAATCTTGTCTTTAATTATAACCAAGCAAAAAAACTGGTTGGTGATTCATTGGTGATGGCGGTTGTAAAAGCGGATGCTTATGGCCATGGAAGTATCAAGTGTGCAAGAAGACTTGAAGCAAATGGTTGTGAATACTTTGCAGTAGCAAGTCTTGCAGAAGCAATGGAACTTCGAGAGCATGGTGTATTAGGTAATATATTGATTTTTGGTAGAACCAATCCAATCAATCACTGTTATCTATCCAAATATGATTTGATTCAAACCGTATATTCATTGGATTATGCGAAAAAATTGAATACTTGCAACGAAACCATACGAATCCATATTAATATTGATACTGGAATGAGTAGATTTGGTTTATATTTACATGATGCGCATGATTTATATTCAGTAGTACGCGACATAAAGGAAATTGTCGAACTTAAGAACCTGAAACTAGAGGGAGTCTATACCCATTTTGCAACCAGTGATGAACAAGAGAAAGAATTTTGTAATCGTCAATACGATCTCTTTACACAACTGATTGATAGTTTACAAGCTTCTGGTATTGACCCGGGAATCAAACACGCTGCTAATAGTGGAGCAATCATCAGTCATCCAGATAAGTATTTGGATATGGTTCGGTTTGGTATTGGACTTTATGGATATCCACATGATCGGTCAGTAGCTACGTTCAAACCTGTTATGGAACTATTCTCAACTGTGATATCTACAAGATTATTAAATCCTGGAGATACGCTTAGTTACGGTAGAACGTACAAGGTAAAAAAACAAGGACGAATCGCAACCATAGCAATCGGATATGCAGATGGATATAACAGATCGTTAACCAATAACGATTATGTGCTCTATAAGAACAGTGTTTTTCCGGTGGTAGGTAGAGTTTGTATGGATGCTATAATGGTTGATATCGGTAACGTAGAGGTGTTAGATGGCGAAAAAGTCGAAGTGTTTGGCTTAAATAAACCATTAGAAGATATGTGCAAAGCATTGCAAACCATACCATATGAAATATTATGTAACGTTTCCAAACGAGTTCCAAGATTATATAATTAATTGGACAGGCATGAAGCCTGTCTTTTCTATAGGTAATTTATCAACACAAAAAAAACTGCTTAGTAAGCAGTTTTTTATGTTTAAGCCATTTTTTTCAATTCTTTTGATTTAAACGCAACCAACGTAATTAACGCAATGCCAATTACCATAACAATTATCGATGGATATAATCCCTTATTATCTAACAGATAACCTGTAATCAAAGCGGTTACTGGAAATAGTAAACCACCGAAACTGTCAATCAACACAGATACTTTTCCAATCATATTTGGTTCAATATATTTTTGTAAAGAAGCGTTTAACGGTGCATTAATGATTGCATTTACCATACCTGAGATGAAGTTTATACCTATAAATATAAATACAAAAGAATTCTCGGTAAGTATGTTTGTGTCAAACCCTTTTATGACCATGTAATATGATACGCCAATAACAATAAATAAGAGTCCACCAACTCGAATCAATTGATAAATCTTAAACCTTGCCGCAATTTGCGCAACGACTAGACTCATCAGGATAACACCAATACTTTCCACGAACTCCGCAGAAGCAAGAAGATATTCTGGTGTAAAATTATTAAAGTTAAAGTATTCTTTAAACATATATGGAACGCCGATTGCGAACCAAGGACTTACTAAGGTAGAACTGAATAAAATGATTAAGGTAACCATTAAAATCGGTTTTCCTTTATGAACTAGATAAACAACTGCACCTTTTAAGTCGTTCCAGATTCGCTTTGGAATCTCTTTAACCGGTGTTTTTATGTTATGTTCAATATTCTCTTTATAGTTTACTTTAATAAACATTTCTGAAATAGCCGATAATATAAAACTTCCAGCGTTGATAAACATCAAAATAACAATACCAAATTTTACATAAAGTAAAGCTCCAAATAATAATCCCGCGATGTTTTGAATACTTCTTGTTATTTGCATAATAGAACTTGCAGATACTAATTCATCTCTTTCGACAATTATTGGTACGAGTGCTGTAACTGCGGGAGAGAAGAATGCAGTTTGTATTCCGATTGCAAATACTGCAGTATAAACGGTAATTAATACCAAGTTTGAGTTTCCAGTATTTAACCCTATCATAACCAATATGGCAGTTAAAGCATAAAAGAATCCTCTTCCGTAATCCATCCAATATAGTATTTTTGCCTTGTTCTTCCAACGATCTGTAAACGTTGCGGCAATAGGTGAGAATACAAAGATAACAATAGACCAAATTGAAAAGTATATAGCAGTAGAAGATGCTTTACCTGTTAAATCTAGTAAAAATAATGAAATACCAAATCCATATACCCGGCTTCCCACCCCGGATACAAGATTTCCAAAGAACAATAGTAAGTAGTTTTTGTCCCTTATAAATTTTGACTTAAACATATTTATTTCCCTTCCTGTTTCTAATATTTCCCTTCTTTTCCAAAAAAAAATGCGATATTAATATAATAATTAATTAAATGATGTGTTTTACAAAATTTATTTATAATATCAATATTCACATTAATTATATCAAACAAAATATATTTGTCAATACAATATATTAGAAAAATTCATAAAAACATTAAAAATATTAATATTCTTATTAATTATAATGAAAATTAGTAAAAACAATATTAATATATTTTAATTAGACAATTGTAGAGAAAGAAAAAAAGACGAAGTTATTTCGTCTTTATGTTATCTTCTATCATTTGAATGAAATATTCATGAATGGTTAAGTCTTTTGATAATTCTGGATGAAATGCAGTTACTAATTGATTGTCTTGTCTAGCAGCTACAATCATATCATCCACAATAGCTAGGACTTCAACACCATGTCCAACGCTTTCAATATAGGGAGCTCTAATAAACACAAATGGAATATTTTCTTGATTTGCAAATGTTCCAAATGTCTTGAAGCTACCTAATTGTCTTCCGTATGCATTCTTTCTCGCAACGATATCCATTGTCTGGATATACGATGTAGAGTGGTTGTTAACGGTTTTCGCAAGTAAAAGTAGACCTGCACAAGTGCCAAATACCGGTAATCCATTCTCAATCTTTTCTTTTACACTGTCAAACAGGTTTAAGTCTACTAGTAATTTATACATGGTAGTAGATTCTCCACCAGGTAATACCAAACCATCCATTGGTTCGTTTAAATGTTTTAATTGTCTAATCTCAAAGGCATCAACATTCAGTGCTTTTAGCATTTTGTAATGTTCGAGAAATGCTCCTTGTAGTGCTAAAATACCGATTCGCACAATTAAATACCGCGTTCTCTCATTAATATTTTGATTTCTTCTTCATTGATACCAACCATTGCGTCTCCTAAGTTTTCACTTACTTCAGCTAATACGACAGGATCATTAAAGTTTGTAACCGCTCTAACAATTGCTTGTGCTCTTTTTGCTGGGTCTCCGGATTTGAATATCCCAGAACCAACAAATACACCTTCTGCGCCTAATTGCATCATAAGTGCAGCATCAGCAGGAGTAGCAATTCCGCCAGCTGCGAAGTTTACAACCGGAAGTTTTTCGTGTTCGTGAACATATTGTAATAAGTCAATTGGAACTTCAAGTTCCTTTGCTTTTTGAAACAATTCATCTTTTCTAAGAGAAGCTACATTTCGTATTTCTCCTTGAATAAGACGCATGTGTACCACTGCTTGAATGACGTCTCCTGTACCTGGTTCACCTTTGGTTCTAATCATTGAAGCGCCTTCGGAAATTCTTCTTAGAGCTTCCCCTAAATTTTTCGCTCCGCATACAAACGGAACTTTGAATTCTTGCTTGTTGATATGATAAATATCATCTGCTGGAGATAATACTTCTGATTCATCTATGTAATCAATTTCCAAAGCTTCTAAGATTTGAGCTTCTACAAAATGACCAATACGCACTTTTGCCATTACAGGAATGGTTACAGCTTTTTGAATTTCTTTGATTAGTCTTGGATCACTCATTCTAGAAACCCCACCTGCAGCTCTAATATCAGCTGGAATTCTTTCCAATGCCATTACAGCACAAGCACCTGCAGCTTCAGCGATTTTAGCTTGCTCTGCATTAGTAACATCCATGATAACGCCACCTTTTAACATTTGTGCTAATTCTTTGTTTAATTCATAACGTTCGTTTTTCATATACTTTCCTCCACCTCTATTGACAAATTGTTTCTTCTACTATATTATACAATAAACTGGTATGTTTTAAATGTCCAGATTAGCAATAATTAACAAGGTCAGTTAGGAGCGTATATGATAACGTTATTTTTTGATACGAGTAGTAAAACACCGTTGTATGAACAACTCTATCAATATATCAAACAAGCAATTGAACAGAATGAATTAAAAGCAAATGAAAAACTTCCTTCGAAACGAAAACTAGCAGCTCATTTGAAGGTAAGTGTGATCACGATTGAAACAGCTTATAATCAGTTAATGGTAGAAGGATATATCAAATCCAAACCAAAATCTGGATTTTTTGTTATGCCATATGTTCGGTTAAAACCAACGACGAAGTCTTCTCAAACCAATCACGTTGTAACTACAGTAGAAAAACCACATTATGAGGTGGACTTTAAAACCAATCAAGTGGATCAAGATAGTTTTCCATATTCCAAATTCGCAAAAATAGAACGAGATATTGTATTGGATAACTACAAAACTAATATCAACAATACTAATTTTTTAGGGTTGTATGATTTGCGAGTACGGATTTCGGAATTTCTATTTGAATATAGAGGAATTGAAACTAGTCCAGAATTGATTGTTGTTGGTTCTGGATCAGAGTATCTTATATCTTTATTGATCTTATTACTGGGTAGAGACAAGATATACGGAGTAGAAGAGCCAGGATACATAAAGAATTACCGGTTATATTTGGATTATGGAGCACAAGCCAAAGCCATTAGTTTAGATGATCAAGGAATTCGTATGAATAGTATTGGGAATACGGATATCCTTC
>CAZUQS010000040.1:0-9823 GCA_964622615.1 uncultured Candidatus Izemoplasmatales bacterium
TTCTAATTCTTTTAATTCTTTATCATATAATTGAGACATTTTAAAGGTGTCATTGCTTTGTAACATCGTATAGACTTCTTTGCTTCTTTCATCTAGGATACTGAGTTGGGTATTGATATCATCGATGTTCCTTGTGTTTTGACCTTTTGCAATTTCAATTTTTTCTTGTTTGATATTGAGTTTGTCTACTTCATTCTTGTACTGTTCAATTTCAAGAATTTTTAAGAAATAATCATAGAATTCTTTTTGACCTTGATTCTTTTGAATTTCTTCATAGATTAACTTGATATCTCCTAAATCATGAACCTTCTTTTTAATGATTTTTAACGTTGCTTCTAAATCACGATACGCATTAATTGATTCTTTGATAGAATCTACATCGAGTACTTTTTCTTCCAAAAGGTAACGATAAATAAAATCTTTTACATCTGGAATTGGCTTGAATGCTAACGCTTTTGGAATCAAAGAGAAATATGTTTCATTGATTGATCCAAACAAAGACCGGAATGCAAGTTTTGCTTCTCGTCTTGTAAGGTATACTTTTTCTGCATTTTTTGTCTTCTTAAATGATACGGTAGTTAAGATACGGTTTTCTTCATCTATAAAGTAAGAATCTTTCATTTTTCCTTTAATATGATAGAAAATCACCTTTGGTGGTAAGATTTCTCCAAAAACATCAATTACACTTCCGACCACAAAAGACTCTTGTTTGGATTCATCATAAAACTCCAAAGCAACATGACCGGTTGTGTCTCCATCTCTTAAATATTCTTGATTATCAATACCTAATTTACATTTTACATACCCTCTTAAATCACGTTTGCTTTTTTCATTTGCAGCTAGATTGAATATTTGGTCTCCAGCAGTGATGATAAATGCGACAGCATCTACTATGGTTGATTTACCAGTAGCATTTTGCCCCGTAATTAGAGTGTTATTTTTTACATGGATTGTTTCATTAGCAAAGTAATGCCAATTGATCAATCGTATTTTAGTTAACTTTTTCATCTTCGGCTTCACTTCCTTGCTTGGTTTCAATTCTTGAAATTAAATCATATACGTCATTGATTACTGATGTATTAATTGCCATCAGTATTGTAGGAAAAATAATGACTTTAGAACTTGATTTTGTAATATCCCCAATTGGTTCAATAATATTGAACTTCTTATACATACGCAATACCTTAACCAAATCCGTTTTATTAATTTTTCGTTTAAGTTCTAAAGAATCATAATACTGATGCAATTCTTCTATTGAAATAATTACATTGTCATTTACTGATGTATCAGCCAAATGTTGATGATATAGTATCCTTAAAATAAATAATAGTAATGTTTCTTCCTTTTTAAGTCTTAGAATATTAGAACTATCCTTATGAATCAATTGTGCAGCGCCATTTTCTCGGTCTAGAATGATTTCATAATTCATAATTTCAAAATATTCATCAAAATATTTTTTGTAACTGATTAAGAAGTAATACATTTCTTTGTTATCAATTTTGTCTCTAGCTAGGAACCCTGTCGATAATAATCGCAAACAAGTTCTAGCAAACATATTACGTTGTCCACTATTTAATTCTTCAAATTTTTCTAAAATCATTCTTCAAACCCCCTTATTATTTCGAAGTCAGCTAGCTCAAATTTTGGATGTTCTATTGGTTTTGTTAATGGTTGAATGTAATAATCCAATTCATCTCCTGCATACACTAATATATATAGAAGTTTCAGGATTGCTTCGTCTGACATATCATTTCTAATGATTTCTGATGCTCGTATCAATTTGTTTTCTTGGAAGTAATCATTTAAATATTTATAAATAACTTCTTCACTGTAATTTGCTTCAAACTCTTTATAGAATTCTTCTTGTAATCTCACTCCTGGTCCACCATTGTTCATAACTAAGTACTGTGAATCAATTCGTTTGTAGAATCCTCTTGGTGTATATAGTGAATTATTGTTTAGTTGTAAGTAGTTTGAAATGCTAAACAGTGGTTCAAGCGTGTTCAATGCTTTCGTTGATTTATGTTGTTTGATTTGTCTTGCTGTATATTTCAAGATTCCAGTAAGTTTTGTAATCACACTTTCATCGTCCGATAACAAGAATTTAATCTTAGCAATGGTAGAATTTACATATACCTTATTCTTTTTATCAATTTCATCGATGATGAAATTGATGGAATTGTATATGTCAATCATATCATCCAGTCGTTTATTTGCTTTGACCATTGCCAATTCCTTATTATTATGGGATTGCAATAGATATTCTTGAGAGATTTTTTCCATGACAACTGGATCCGATTGAAATCCTTCCAATTTTTTAATGATTTCCAAACGATACTTATTGATATTATCGCTTGTTTTTAATCGACGATATGCTTGGTCAACTAGTTCTACTTTATAGTTCACAAGCAACGTAATTAGATCCTTAATCTCTGAATTATCAATGATGGTGCGGATATAGTATTTCAGTCTTGAATCTAATTTCCTGATTTCCCTTACAAAAGCCGCAGTGTTTTTGTATACTTGGTCGATGACCATACCATACTCACCCTGTTCGCTCATTAATAGAGAATACACAGTAAAGATATAACCTCTGAATTCATGGCCTTCTGATTCAGAGTTATAAATGGAATCATTAGAGATTTCTTTTAGAGCTTCTATAATCGTTATAGAATAATCCCTGAAATTGACAATCTCTTCATAATCATTGTTGATGTCAATATCAATCCATTCACATTCTTCGAGTCTTCTGATAACTTGATTCGCTCGATCACGATTTGTGATGACTTGATTATCTTCATTATCCTCCAACTCTTCTTTTAGAGGATATAGATCGAGGTAATCAATAATCACCTGTTTCGTAATTGATTTGTCCATACCTAAAATTGAACCTTGTTCATAGGCCTTGTACATTTCTAATATGCATGCTACATAGACAGATTGGTTCTTACTTGCCAAAACACTAAAGAATTGTTTTGGAATCACATTGTATAAATCCATAATCTCACTTCCTATTTTCTCTAGAATATTTGAAACTTCCACCAACAAGCAAAGAAAGGGTATTTTCAATCATTATCCAGTCTTTTCTAAATGATTTCAGTTCTTTTTTACCTTTTGGAGTAATTTGATAATAACGTCTATTCATTCCCTTTTTATTCTTCCCGCTATAGGATGAAATTTGTTCGTCAATCAGTAATTTTTTCAATGCGGTATAAAGGGTGGCTTCTGTAAGTTGGATGTTTTGTTCACTAACAGATTCAATTATTTTTGACATTTCATAACCATAGCTATCAAAATTTGATAATATGGATAATATGATATAGTTAGTAAACCCTCTTACATATTCGCCAGAATTAGTCATTATCTCACCTCCTTTATATAAACACATTATATATACATTGTGTTTATGCATAACCTATTTATATATTATACAATATTTCGATTTCTTTGTAAACAATAAAATGAAAAAAATCCAAGAAAATTGGATTTTATATTGTAAGTATAATTGCTAAATATTGATTTCCTTAGTTAACTGATTTTAATAAATGTCATAACGGACAAAGTATAACTGCCCATTACCCATATAAATCTTTTACGTAATCGGATTTTGCATATAGCTCTTTCAATTTACGCTACTTTGTTGACACTATTATACTTAGTGTTTAAAGGTTATACCCATTCAATATTAAGCAAACTTACCCCAAACACACTTATATAGTTTTTCCTTAAATTAGTACTTCATGTATTAATCTCATAAAATTCTCATATTTGATTTTTGCGATTTCTTCTTCATGATATCCCAAATTTCTTAGGCATTGAAACAGATTCTCTACCTGATCAATATCAACAAATCCTTGGACTCTACTATTGATAAATTCGCCACCGAGATAGAAACAGATGTCTAACCCTAACCCCACATGATCAATACCAATCAATTTCACGGCATAGTCGATATGTTTTGCCATATTCTCTACGGTCTGTTCTTCTCTAATAGGAGATATAAAGTTTGGTATTGCTGCTATTCCTAACACTCCGGCTCTATTCTTCAAAGCAATTAATTGTTCATCAGTATAATTTCTCTTATGTTTAGATAAGGTTCTACAGTTTCCATGAGAAACAATCACTGGTTTTGTTGTATACTTCAAAATATCAAAATATGTTTTTTCGTTTGCGTGCGATAAATCAATAATAATTCCAAGCCTTTCCATTTCTTGAATCATTTCAATTCCGCGTTCAGTCAAACCAATCGAGTTATCATTTATTCCACCACCATATTGATTGGTCTCATTCCAAGTTAATATCGCATGGCGTAATCCCTTAGCATACAATTCATGAAGGTGATCAGTGTCCCGTAGAAACTGACAGCCTTCTACTCCTAAGATAACTCCGATTCTGTCTTCTTGAACTCCTATTTCGATATCTTTAACTGTTAGACATAATTTCATGATATCAAAATTCGCTTCTATCTCTTTTAAAGCAATCTCAAAGGTTTCATTGAAAATCTGTTCATTTTCATAGTATGGATTTGTATAATTGACAAAAACAGATACTTTTACATCTGCTCTTTTATACTTTTCGTAATGCCTCAAACGAAAAGAATCAAGCTTACCTGTTTTTTTATATTGGTGGTACATATCGGTTAAGATATCTGCGTGCGCATCAAAAATCATTTATTAACCTCCCAAGATAACCCTATTCAAGTGTTAAACACAAAAAACTTTCAACATTCGTTTCAAAGACTCCGCCCAGAAATTCCATTCATGATTACCATCCCATTCTTCATAAATGTGTGGAACATCGTGTTGTTCTAATAGTTTATGAAAATTCTGACTCATAGGTAATAACACATCTTGCAATCCGCAAGAAAAGTATATTTCAGGTAATGCCAATTTGTCCTTTGTTTGTTCAAACTTCATATGTAAATCACCTTCCGATAATTTTTCGAAATTCGATCCAAACATTAGATAGAAGTCTTCTCTAGCTTTATTGATGATTGGATTGGATGTATCACTCTTATATTCATTGATGTAATCTTCCATTCGATACATCGCTGAAAAAGCACCTACTTTAGAGAATTTTTTAGGAAATTCCAGTGCACATTTCATTGCTCCATATCCACCCATAGATAGCCCTGCAATCATCATATGATTAATATCTGTATTCACGTTAAACATGTTTTTTATGATAATAGGTAATTCTTTAGCAACATAGCTGAAATATTTTAACCCTGGATTCAAATCTGTATAAAAACTTCTCTGCACTTCAGGCATAAAAATAGCAACGTTATATTGATCTGCTAACCCATCTAAATTCGTTCTTCTTACCCAAGAAGCTGCGTTGCCAGTTAAACCATGTAACAGAATCAGTGTACTAGGCTTTCCTCGATTTCTTTTCGCTAATTCATCTTGTGGAAGATAAGCATAGAGTTGGGTAGCCATACCCAACGATTCTGAATAGATATTTCCCTGAAAGACTCCCATATATTTCTCCTATTCTATCAAAAGAGATGATATCACGATATTTTCCTTGTGTGAATCATCTCTAGAATTTGATTAATGTGATACCTAGAATTCTAAATAATTAGATTCCATATTCAATAATTTGCTTGCTTCTTCATCCACTATAATTGTGACATCGGGATGTAATTGCAATATAGAAGCTGGAACATCCTCGGTTATTTTCCCATAAACCGTCTTATATATAGCTTCTGCTTTTGTAGATCCAGATGCAATCAGTAAAATTTTCTTTGAAAACATAATGTTCTTTATACCCATAGTAATTGCATACCGAGGAACTTCATCCAAAGAACTAAAAAATCTAGAGTTATCTTTTCTAGTTTGTTCATCCAATTTCACTATAAATGTTTGATTACTAAGTTGACTTCCCGGTTCATTGAAACCAATATGGCCATTTTTACCAATTCCCAACAATTGTAAATCACGTTGATTTCCAAATAATTTCTTGTTGTATTCTTCAGCGAGTTTTTCCATATTACTTAAATCATTGGAAGGCATATTAATATTGTTTAAATTGATATCAACATGATTAAAAAAATAATCATGCATAAAGGTATTATAACTTTGTGGATGATTCTTATCAATTCCAACATATTCATCTAGATTAAAGGTTTTAACATCCTTAAAAGAGATAATATGATTTTGGTTCGCTTTAATCAAGTACTCGTATAATCCAATTGGGGATGTCCCTGTTGCTAAACCTAAAATTATAGTTGGTTTTCTAATGATTTCACGCGTTACAAAGCCAGCAGCTGCTTTCGAAACTTCATCGTAGTTTTTGTATTTATATATCTTCATTCTCATTCACTCCTAAAAAATTAAATATTTTTTAGACTTTCTCGGATATTTCCATTATATTTTTGTAGTATTTTTTTGATTTCTTCCAGATTTTCAATACCCGACAGCAATGAAAAGATAGCATATTTCACTGAATTATATTTATTTAAATATTCTTCAGCAATTTTGTAATCTACTCCAGTCACATCCATCACGATTGTTTTTGCTCTAGAAACCAATTTATCATTAGACATTTGAACATCAACCATTAAATTTTCATACACTTTTCCTAGTTTAATCATCGAAGCAGTTGTAATCATATTTAGAATCAATTTTTGGGCTGTTCCTGATTTCATTCTGGTAGAACCGGTCAAAGGTTCTGCCCCAGTAATGGCTTCAATTGGATGTTTTGAAATTTTAGCAATTTCAGAATCATGGCTGGTTGTAATACACGCAGTCTCAGCACCAATTTCGTTTGCATACTCAATACCACCAATTACATAAGGTGTCCTTCCGCTAGCTGCAATTCCAATTACGATATCTTTGTTGGTTAATTCATTTGCAATCAAATTTTCCACAGCATCTTCCTTGGAATCTTCCGCGCCTTCCACAGAATAACGAAGGGCATATTCGCCACCCGCTATGATACCAATCACTACAGATTGCTCCACTCCAAAAGTAGGTGGAACTTCACTGGCGTCTAAAACACCAAGTCTACCACTTGTTCCAGCACCAATATATATTAGTCTTCCTCCATGCCGGAATGTTTTCGTGACAATATCGACGACCTTTGCAATTTGATCAATCGCAGATTCTACTGCGATTGGAACTAGTTTATCTTCGTCATTAATCATCTTTAATAATTCACAAGTCGAAACGATATCCATATTCTTGGTATGATCATTTCTTCTTTCTGTTGTGATTTTGCTAATATCAACCATTTTTCCACCTCTTATTCAGATGTCTCATTGCCAAATAGTAAGCCCCGTAGACTGGTTCTTGTGGGAAAACATCTAAAGTATATTTTACTTTGTTTCGATCTAATTCTTGAATTAAGGTTTCTTTTACATATGGAGCATTTAATAAAAATCCTCCTGTGAAGCCAATCAAGACTTCTTCTTTTGAATTCAGTGTATGATATGCTCTTAACGCTTGCTCTGCAAGAAGTATTCCCTCTTGTTTAAACAGTTTGATTGCCTCTTCATTGCCATCCTCAGCGTGTTTAGCAATAAATGGGGATAATTCTGCAACTATGCTTTTTGGATTGTTATAAACGAATTTTTTGATATCTGAATATGCACTAGCACCGATATTTATCAAGATACTCTTTGATAAATCTGTGATACCTTCATTTTTCTCATATTGTTCGATAATATTTTTTAAAGCTGTAATCGATAGATGATACCCAGATCCTTCGTCTCCCAATAAATGACCAAACCCACCGATGAAATGGATTTCTCCATGATGTTCTAACATGATTACACTCCCTGTACCACCTAGGACCATAATCGCATCACTATCACTATCTTTTTTAACTGAATAAAGTGCAATTTCTGCATCGGTCACAATGGATACTTCTGTCAAATAATTCTCTCTTAATTCTTTGAGCAATAATTCTTTTCCTTCAAAATTTGTGTATCCAGCTATTCCTATTTGAATCATTTCTATTTGATCTAAATTGATGCCTTCCGTTAATAGTTGTAATATTTCTTTTACATGTTCAATCGTTTTTTTTGTATCGACATTAAAGTTAGCGAATCCTGATTTAACTTGCTTCTTTGCATTCCCATGCAAATCAAACAAAACTCCCAGTGTCTTTGTTCCGCCTCCATCGACACCGATTATATAGCGCTTCATAATTCAATTGGAGCAATTCCTAATGGAGTCACTGTTCCTCGCAAGTATTCTATCAGTACTTTGACAGAGTTTGGTGTGTACTCATAGAGTAAGACTAAGTTATTGATATTTGGTTCAAAAAAACTATCGTACGGATTTCTCATAGCTATAACATGCAAATCTACTATATCCTTCAACTCACGGATTAGGGTTAATTGATTTTGATATATATTTGCATTGTACGAACAAAAAACAATTTGTTCATATTGTTTGGAGCGAGTTATCAATTCTTTTATTTCTGAATCTGTGATTGTAACAGATACCTCGAAGGTATCAATCTCTGGTAATGCCTGTTGAACAGAACAAATAATGCTATATGAACCATCGTCTTCATCCGCTATTGTAGTAGCTAATGGACTTGATGCAATCAACAATGTCTTCTTATCTGAACAAAAAAGCTTACCTTTGATCAGCGTTAATGCTTGTCTTGTTACATCCAATGCAAATCTTTTCGTGTCTTTGTTTTCTACAATTGCTTGAATATTTTCATAGGTTTGACTAAAATCTAGTTCATCCATTTCGAATTTGTATTCTAAAACTTTTGCTACTCTATCATTGATGATACTGATATCGAGTTCGCCTGATAGGACCTTTTCTTTAATATATTCTATTGCTTCCACCTGTAAGTTTTCGGAATGGGATATCATTATGAGATTAGCTCCTGCAGAAATCGCCATTAAGGAACCTATTTTGGTTGTGTAATATGTCTGAATTGCCTTCATCTGTAGACAATCTGTCACAATTAGCCCCTTAAATCCCAACTGTTTTCTAAGGACTTCAGTTAAGCATTTATACGATAAGGTCGTTGGTAATCCCTCTTCAGTTAAACGAGGAAAAGTGATATGAGCGCTCATAATAGCTTTGACCCCGCCATCAATCGCTGCTTGAAAAGGAATCAATTCAAACGCTTCTAAATCCGATAATGATTTCTCTATTGTTGGTAAATCTACATGAGAATCCACCTTTGTATCTCCGTGTCCAGGAAAGTGTTTCGCAGTTGCGATGACACTTTCCTGTAATCCGCGAATCACTTCTGTTCCATATTGACTGACCAAGTCTGGTTGGTCACCGAAACTACGAGTCCCAATTATAGGATTATAGGGGTTGTTATTGACGTCGAGGACTGGAGCGAAATTCATATTAATTCCCAAAGCTTTTAATTCCTTACCCATCCGTTTTCCAGATTCATAGGCATTCTGTATGTGATGAGTAGCACTAATGGTCATTGCACCAGGAAAATAGGTCGCACCATTTTTGATACGAGTAACCATCCCCCCCTCTTGATCTATAGAAATCAAGAGTGGGATATGCAATGTTTCCATTGCTAGTTTTTGTAGATTTTGATTCAATTGAAACAATTGTTTTGGTGTTTTTATATTTCTAGCAAATAGGAGGACGTTTCCAGCTTTATACTCTTTGATTAAGCGGATTGCGTGGTCATTGAGTTCCAAAGCATCAAAACCAAACATAATTAACTGACCGATTTTTTCATCGAGTGTCATTTGTTTTAAGTGTGTTTTAGTCATAGATATGATACCTCCGTTTTAATTCGTTAAAGGTTTTTGCGTCTTGTTCCAAACGTTTTAGTATTTCATCCAATGGATAGCGATTCTCTCTGATATAGGTATCCCCAG
>CAZUQS010000041.1:0-9471 GCA_964622615.1 uncultured Candidatus Izemoplasmatales bacterium
AACAGGAAGAAAAACCTGAGCCAGAACCAGTAATTGATATTCCAAACAAGAAGAAAGCGAAGAAAAAGAAAAAACAACGTAAAGCAGTTGAATCGGAAGCGAAAACTGAATCAGAAGAACAATCTGATGTTAGTATTCCTTCATGGTTAAAAGAAAGATTCAAGAAATAAGGCTGGAAACAGTCTTTTTTTTAAATTGAAAGGAGGATCCTCATGAATGACCCAAATATATTTGAAAATTTAGAAGAAGAAATCATTTTTCTTTTGGAATCAACAGATGATATCAATGTTCTTAAAGAAGAAATTGATAAGTATCATGATTATGAAATTGCAAGAGCAATAACTGATATGTCAAAAGAACATCGAACTATTTTGCATTCCATTTTACCTAAAAAAATGCTATCTGATGTCTTCGCTGAGTTGCCTCCCGAGGATGCTTTCTGGATACTAGAAGATACTAGTATAGCCGTTATATCACGTATTTTTAGCGAAATGGAAGTAGATGATTTAGTCGATATCATCAATATCGTAGAGGATAAAGATGACCGTGTAACCTATTTATCTCTTATTAATGTTGAAAAGCGTATTGCAGTAAGAACACTAATTGATTTTGATGATTCTTTAGTGGGATCCATTATGAATAATACGTTCATTGAAGTTCGTAAATTAGATACCGTAAAACAAGCAATCAAGACGGTCGTTCTTGAAGCACCAGACAATGAATATATCAATAATATCTATGTTACTGAAGATGAAAAACTCATTGGAGCATTGTCTCTAAAAGAGTTGATAAGCGCAGGGAATAACCGTAATCAATTGATCCAAGATATCATGTCTGAAAATTTGGTATTTGTTACTCCGTCCACTGAAAATGAAGATGCTCTAGTTATTATGAAAAATTACGATTTCCAGTTGCTTCCTGTTGTAGATAAGTATCAAAAACTAATTGGAATTATTTCATTTGATGATATGATTGAAACCTTAAGTTATGAATCTGAAATGGATTATTCCAGCTTAGCGGGGATTTCCGAAGTAAGCATTGATGACCGTGAAACCGTTTGGGAAACTATCAAGAAAAGAATGCCTTGGCTAATCGTGCTTCTGTTTATAAGTTTAATTACAAGTAGTATTATAGCTAGTTATGAAAGCGCACTATTAATCCTACCTACACTATCCATATTCATGCCATTAATTTTGAATATGGCAGGGAATTCAGGAACTCAAAGTTTAGGGATTGTTATTCGGCTGTTTGCGAAAAACCAATTGGATGAGAAAAAATCCATATTAAAGCATCTGCTTAATGAATTTCTAACCGGAGTTGTCAATGGATTGATTATAGCTGTTTCATTGTTTATAATCGTTATGGTGTTCAATCTTATCCGTGGAGAAGAACTTGTTAAGGGAATTAAATTTGCCTTAGTTATTGCATTATCAATAAACATCGCACTAATCGTTTCAACAGTATCTGGAACGGTGATTCCATTAATAATTAATCTATTCAAGTTGGACCCAGCAGTTGCATCTGGGCCGTTTATCACCACTATAAATGATATTTTATCATTACTAATCTATTTTGGGTTAGCAACCATATTAATCAGTTCATTCACATAGAAAAGGAGGAAAAATCATGGAAACTCAATATGATGATATTAGAGACTATCAAAGTGAAATTCTAGACATTATTCAACTGAATCAAGAGAACATTGAAGCAGCACTAGAAGATTATCATTTATACGATATCTCTCAAGTTGTAATTGAATTAGAACCTGAAGAAATTACAGCATTCTTCCAGCATGTTAGCGCTGATTTTTCCGCATCTATTTTTGAATACCTTGAAGAAGAGGAAGCTGAAATCATCATTAAATATATTCCAGAAGCAACTATCGTCACCATTATTGAAAACATGGATTCAGATGAAGCGGTTGACTTACTGAAATATTTAAATAAAGAAGGACTTCGCTTACTAAAAAAACTTCCAACTGCAGTTCGTAAAGAATTAACGAAAGTTATGGCATATAAGGAAGATGAAATCGGTGCATTTATGACCGATAGCTTCCTTACTATAGATATCAGTTCTACTGTGAAACAGGCTATGAAACACGTTACAAAAGAAGCTCATGAAGTGGAATATATTTCCATACTTTATATTACAGAGAATGATATCCTCGTAGGATATATTAGATTAAAAGATTTGATTGTCGCACGAGCAACAGAGAACATCAATGAAATCATGGAAACCAGATTTCCAAGAGTATTACCAAATGAAGACAAAGAACATGTAGCTAGTATTATGCAAGAAACAAGCGAGTCTTCTTGTCCAATCGTCGATGAAATGGATCACATTGTTGGGATTATTACACATGATGACTTAATGGACATCATCGCATTAACCGAAGAAGAGGATTATACGAAGTTCGCAGCTATTTCCGTTACGGACATTGATTTGGATTCAGGGAATCTTAGAAATTCAGTGAAATCAAGACTTCCTTGGCTTATGATTTTATTAGGATTATCGATGGTAACATCGATCATACTTTCTGTTTTTGAACATCGCTTGAATGCAAGCAGTGGAGCGATTCTTCTAGCATCCAAATTGGCGGTATATTTACCACTAATACTGGGGATGTCAGGAAACACAGGAACGCAAAGTTTGGCGGTTATGATTCGTTATCTAACAAAAAATGAGGAACTGGAAAAAGAGAAAATTCGGATGCATTTATTTCGAGAATTAAAAACTGGTATTTTACAAGGGTTCATTATCGGGGGTTTAATCTTTGGAATGATAAATATAACAACGTTAATTGGGTATAATATCATTAGTGATAAAAACTTAATATATGCAGCAGTAACAGCAGCTTCTGTTTTTATTGCATTATCTGTTTCAACCTTTTTAGGAGCATCTATTCCCATAATTATGACAAAATTTAAAATTGACCCTGCAGTTGCTTCTGGACCATTTATTACAACAGTTTCTGATATAATAACTTTGTCTATATATTATTCATTGAGTTTAGCGGTACTGTTACCGTTGTTTTTATAGGAGATTATTCAGGAATGACGTCATGGAATCGATGAAGATGAAATAATGAAAGCAATGATAGAAGAACCAACATCATCAAACAAGAAATTAAGCTGTGGTTAGACAATCACAGGAAAGGAGATGCATCAAAGAAAGATTGATGCAATAAAATATGGAATATACAGGAAAACAAAAAGCAAAATTAAGACTATTAGCAGACAAACAAAAAATTATGTTTCAAATTGGCCAAAATGGTTTAACCGACAATGTAATAGATAATATCTTTGATTATTTAAGAAAATACGAAGTGGGTCGGATTACAGTGTTGAAGAATTCACCACTGCCTATTGAAGAAGTAATGCAAAAAATCAATGATTTAGGAATCTATGTAGTGTATAAAATTGGTAGAGTGTTGTTGCTTTATAGAGAAAACAAGAATTTGAAGGATAGGATAAGACTATAATGAAAATATTACTGACCAATGATGACGGATTCCAAGCAGAAGGAATTCGAATTTTATACGATAGACTTCAAAAATATGGCGATGTAACCATGGTTGCTCCTAGAGATCACATGTCTGGAACTAGTATGTCAAGAGCGTTTTGGGATAATATTGAAGTAACGAAACATGAAGAACATATCTATTCTGTTGCAGGTACACCTGCAGATGCAGTAGTTATTGCTTTGCACGGATTGAATATTCGCCCTGATGTTGTTATTTCAGGAATCAATAATGGGTTTAATCTTTCTACAGATACAGTGTATTCAGGAACAATTGGCGCATGCATGGAAGGGTTAAAAGCGAATATACCTGCGATAGCTTTTTCCGCTGATTACAATGATTTTTCGCATGCAAAAAGAGATTTAGACTATGTGATGAATTACATTTTGAACAAAGACTTATTATCAGACAAATATTTGTTGAATGTTAACTTTGCAAAGAAGTCAGTTAAGAAATCAAAAGGCATCCGAATTACAGATATAGGGTTTAGACCAATCCAACATTATTATGTTCAAGAAGGAAACCATTTTTTAGCCAAACGTAATTTTATGGATTACCAACCAGATGAAGACACCGATTTGTATGCAATTAGACATGGTTATATATCGATGACTCCACTAAAATTTGGTAATCAAACAGAATATGGGCTTAAGGAACTAAGAAATAAGGTGATTCGAAGTGGAGAAGAATAAAATATTACTTCTTGTCTTATATCTTATAAATTTAATCGGAGTATTTGTATATATTATCTTTTTTTCAGATAATCCATTTGTAAATATTATGTTATCGTTTTACTTACTGATATATTCGATGTTTTATTATTACAGTAATCGTAAAAAGAATTAAGGAGTCTACTATGGTAAACAAAAACAATTTAAATCAAATCAACGAGGACATCGACCAGCAGATTATTGTAGCTGCTACAAAATATGTAGAAGTGGAAGGTATTCAAGAATTGGTCGAATTAGGTGTCAATCACATAGGTGAAAATCGAGTGGATGCATTTTTAGACAAATATCAAGTGCTTCATGACTTGGATATCATCTGGCATTTTATTGGCCATTTGCAATCTAAGAAAGTGAAGAAAATGATCAATTCAATTGATTATTTACATTCACTAGATCGTCTAAGTTTAGCTAATGAAATCCAAAAACATCGAAAGTTACCTTTAAAATGTTTTATCGAAGTTAACATATCGGATGAATCTTCGAAATATGGATTAAATATGAGCGAAGTGTATAGTTTTTGTGAAAATATGAAAAGGTATGATAAAATACTTATAGTAGGTTTAATGGGAATGGCAGAATTGACGGACGATGAAAGTATTATCAGACATCAATTTACAAGATTAAGTGATCTAAAAAACGAATTAAATAAAAATCTTAACATGAATTTAGAATGCCTATCTATGGGCATGTCTAATGATTATAAAATAGCCATTGAAGTTGGGGCAACCCATCTACGATTGGGATCTATTTTATTCAGGAATGAGGAGTAAATATGGGATTGTTTTCAAAAAAAGAAAAAATGGAAGCTACGGATGTAGATTTTGAAGAATTAAAGTTCTTTCGTGTAACCGATTCGAAAGCGATTTATGACTATGCAGAAATGATTATGCATCGTTTTCCAATCGTTTTGAATTTCACAGATTGTTTAATATCGGAAGCGAATGAGGTTCTGATGTTTTTATCAGGAGCATTATATGCTTGTGATGGTGAAATCGTAAAAATTCAAGATAAGATTTATTTGTTAGCGCAAAAATCAGATTTGTTAGGAACTACCCTTACTAGATTTATTAATGACTATAAGAAGAAATAGGTGAAGTAATTTGTTGTACGAAATTTTAAATGTTGTTTATCAAGTATTACGCGTATACATGTATATTATGTTTGTGTATATTTTGTTGAGTTGGACTCCACTAATTAATTCCAAATTCTATGGCTATTTGCGTAGAATTTGTGATCCATATCTAAATATTTTTAGAGGTAAATTAATCATTTCAAATATGGATTTTGGTGGATTATTTGGTTTGATTCTATTGCAAGTGCTGTTATACTTTATAGCAAATACTATATATTAAGAAATAAGCATAAATTACACTTGAAAAAAGTGGTATAATTGTGTATAATTTATGTAGATAAAAATCAATGATAGGGACACAATAATAAAATAAATATTTCAAGAGAGCTTGTGTTTGGTGGAAGCAAGTAATACAGTTTTATTATTATCACCTTTGAGTGATGAACTGATAACGTAAGTTCGTCCGTATCTCAGGCGTTAACTGATTTTGAGTGCTAGTGAAAACTAGAACAAAGGTGGTACCGCGATTAATCGTCCTTTATGTGACGATTTTTTTATTTTTTAGGAGGAATAAAATGGATAAAAAGAACTATAAAGATACCTTATGCATGCCAAAAACAGAATTTCCTATGCGAGGTAATCTAGGACAAAAAGAACCAAACATGCATGTTAAATGGGATGAAATGGATCTTTATAATCTTGTTCAAAAGAAAAATGAAGGAAAACCAAGTTATATCTTACATGATGGCCCGCCATATGCAAATGGAGCAATCCATGCAGGACACGCTTTAAATAAAATTCTTAAGGATTTTGTTATTCGATATAAGAATATGTCTGGTTTTCAAGCCCCGTATATCCCTGGGTGGGATACACATGGACTTCCAATTGAAAATGAATTAACTAAAAATAAAAAAATTGATCGTAAAGCAATGAGTATTGCTGATTTTCGTGAGAAATGCCATACCTATGCAATGCAACAAGTCGCAATTCAAAAGAAACAATTCCAACGTCTAGGTATTTTAGGTGAATGGGATAAACCATATATCACATTACACAAGTCGTTTGAAGCGTCTCAAATCAGAGTCTTTGCTCAAATGGTTGAAAAAGGTTTAATCTACAAAGGATTAAAGCCAGTTTACTGGTCTCCGTCAAGTGAGACTGCACTTGCAGAAGCGGAGATTGAATATAAAGATATCAGTTCTCCATCAATCTATGTTGCGATGCCTATAGTAGAAACGTTAGGAAAACTACCAAAAAATTCGAATTTTTTAATTTGGACAACAACACCTTGGACAATTCCAGCAAACCTAGCTATTACAGTAGGATCTGAAATTGAATATCAATTAATAGAAGTCAATAAAAAACTCTATGTAGCAGGAAAAAGTTTAGTAGAAGCACTTGCTGAAAAACTAGGATGGAGTGAACCAAAAATATTACAAAACATCTTTGGCTGGGAATTAGAAAACATGTCATATAAACACCCACTTTATGAACGTGTATCACCAATTATATTGGGTGATCACGTTACGACAGAAGATGGAACTGGTCTGGTTCATACCGCACCAGGACATGGGGAAGATGACTTTGTAGTAGGCCAAAAATACGGATTAGATGTATTTTGTCCTGTGGATTCAAGAGGGCTAATGATGGCGGAAGCTGGAGAGCGTTTTGAAGGCATGTATGTAGACGACTGTAACGAAGAAGTCGTTAAAGCATTGGATGAAGAAGGCGTTCTTTTAGGACGATTTGATTTTATTCATTCATATCCACACGACTGGCGCACTAAAAAACCTGTAATCTTTAGAGCTACAAGCCAATGGTTTGCTAGTATTGAAGATATCAAAGATGATATATTAAAAGCAATTAAAACCGTAAAATGGTATCCTTCATGGGGAGATGTACGATTAAGCAACATGATCAAAGATCGTGGATCTTGGTGTATTTCTAGACAACGTGTTTGGGGAGTACCAATCCCTGCATTTTATACAGAAAATGATACCGCTATATTAGATCCAGTCGTAATTCGACATATTGCGGATTTATTCGCGTTAAAAGGATCCAATATTTGGTTTAAATTAGAAGCGAAAGAGTTATTACCAGAGGGATATACACATCCAGAATCTCCAAACGGAATATTTCGAAAAGAAACTGACATCATGGATGTATGGTTTGACTCTGGATCTAGTCACCATGGAGCGATGATCGATTTGGGGCAAAAATATCCTGCAGATCTATATTTAGAGGGGTCTGATCAATATCGTGGTTGGTTTAATTCTAGTTTAATTACTGGTATAGCAACGATGAATGAAAGTCCTTATAAAACATTGGTATCACATGGGTTTGTTCTGGATGGCGAAGGCAAAAAAATGTCTAAGTCACAAGGAAATGTTGTAGATCCAAATAAAGTATCAAATACGTTAGGCGCAGATATTTTCCGTTTATGGGTATCTTCAGTAGATTATCAAGCAGACGTTCGTTTATCTGATAATCTGATCAAACAAGTTTCAGAATCCTATCGTAAAATTAGAAACACAATTAAATTCTTCCTAGGAAATATCTATGATTATGACAACAGTAAAGATAAAGTAGAGTTTGATAACCTTGGAAACTTAGATAAATATATCATGATTAAAAACAATAATTTGATTCAAGAAGTTTTAGAAGCATACGATATCTTCCGTTTTGATATGGTGTATCGTAAAATTACCAACTTTGTAACATTTGTTTCGTCTTTCTATTTAGATCCTGCAAAAGATGTGTTATACATCGAAAAAGCAGATTCACTAGAACGAAGAAGAATTCAAACGGTTATTTATAAAGTTTTGGATAGTTTACTAAAATTACTTACACCAATCATTCCTCATACAACATCAGAAAGTTACTCCTATATTCCAGATGCAAAAGCATCCGATGTATATCTTCAAGATATGCCAGAAGTGGAACAATTGGACACAACTATTGAACCTCTATTTGACGAATTCATGGGATTAAGAGAAGATGTTTTTAAAGCATTGGAAAATGCTAGAAATGATAAAATCATTGGTAAAAGTTTAAATGCTCATTTAACACTATATCCAAAAGGAAAAGTAGCGGAACTACTTGAAAAAATCGATGTTAATTTTGCACAAGTATTCATCGTCTCAAAAATTGATATTGTCAAAGATGGTTTTGGCAAATTCAAGGGGACAGATGTATCAATCGATGTCCAGTTAGCACCTGGAATTACGTGTGATCGTTGTTGGCAAGTTGTACCGGATGTGAACGAAGTAGGTTTGTGCTCACGTTGCGAAGAAGTTTTAAAATAAAAATTTGAACCGATAATTCTCGAATTGTCGGTTTTTCTCGTGCGTTATCATTTGCAAATATGATGAAAAGAGAGTATAATAAATAACGTATTTTTTAGAAGAAAAGGTGAAATCATTGAAGAAACAAATGAACATAAATAAATTAATCGACCATACCTATTTAAAAGCGTTTGGAACGAAGAAGGAAATTGATAAATTATTACAAGAAGCAAAAGAATATGATTTTAAATCTGTATGTGTTAACCCTTCATTTGTAAAATATTGTAGTGAAGAATTAGAAGACACTGACGTATTAGTTTGTACTGTGATTGGCTTTCCTCTAGGAGCGAATACAATCGAAACAAAAGTATTCGAAACCTTAAATGCTATTAACAATGGCGCAGAAGAAATCGATATGGTAATCAATATTGGTAAATTCAAAGAACGACAATACGATTACATTGAAGATGAAATCAACCAAGTATGCAATGCCGCTAGAAACTTAACGGTAAAAGTAATTGTTGAAATCTGTTATTTAACCGATGAAGAAATTAAAAAAGTATCCGAAATTGTCGCAAAAACAGATGCAAAATTTATCAAAACATCAACAGGCTTTGGCCCTAGTGGGGCGACTCCTGAAGCAGTTAAGATTATGAAAGATAATGTTGGCAACAAACAAGTTAAAGCTGCAGGTGGAGTACGATCAATTGCAGACTTGGATGCAATGGTTGCGAACAAAGCAACTAGAATTGGCACAAGTAATGGTGTTGCACTCGCGAATAACGAAGAAGGGCAAGGATATTAATTGATGGATGAATTACAACAACGGATATTTCGGATATGAAAACATATTTTCTAAGGGCTGGA
>CAZUQS010000042.1:0-9427 GCA_964622615.1 uncultured Candidatus Izemoplasmatales bacterium
GACTTTTCACACGTAAGAATTGAAGGATAATTATTACTAAATAACAATTTAAAAACACGATTCTATTATAGAACCGTGTTTTTTTTGTTTTATATTTTATTCATATTATTGACTTAAATATATATCAAATAGTCTTTCTATTTTGCTGAAATCTATAAATCGAGATTCTCTCAAAATTTCTTGTCCATTACTAAATACTAATATAGTAGGAACTGTAAACACTAAATGTTGACCTTGAAAAATTAAAACATCTTCAAGGTACACTTGATATACAGGAATCGAGTCATATTTATTCATGAACTGCAATAATTTGTCCGTTAAGGGTTTGCAGACTGCACACGTCTTTGTTTTCGCAATTAATATCATCAGATCTTGGTTAATAATTGTCTGGAATTCTTCATAATTTTGGATAGTATTCATTGACTCACCTCATTTAACAAGAATATTATACAATAAAAACAAAAAAAACTTATATGAACTGTTTTTTTTATTTTAAAATTGGTATAATTTTAAACAAATAGAATATATTAGAAGGAGATTTTTACATGAGTAATGATATTTTAGCAAGCGAAAAAAAACTATTTAACCGAAATAAATGGACCTATAGTGTAGGCGGTATTGGCCGCGACATGATTTATTCTTTAGTCGCTACTTTTTTTATAACTTATATTCAGTTTTCTGGTCTAAATTTAACTACTAGTCAGTTTTCTGTTATCGGAATCTTATTAGTAATTGGTAGAGTTTGGGATGGAATAAATGATCCGATCATGGGAGGTATTGTTGATAATACCAGATCAAAATGGGGTAAATTTAAACCATGGATTATGAGTGGAGCTATTTTAACTGGAATTGCAGTAATTCTAATGTTTAACTATCGACCAAATGGTTGGAATTTTGTTATATTCTTTGGAGTAATCTATTTCTTCTGGGAAATTGCATTTACTTTGAATGATATTCCTTATTGGTCATTATTACCGAACTTAGCATCTGGCAAGAAAAACCGTGATCAAATCACAATGATGGTAGTTGTATTTGCTGCAGTTGGAGCTTTCTTAGCAAATGCTATAGTTAGTTTTACTACGGTTGGTAATGCTGTTAAGGGATATTCAGTTATATCGATTACTTTTGTTATATTCTTTATAGCATGTACATGTTTAACTGTATTTGGAGTAAAAGAACCAAGAAAAGAAGTCTCAGATAAAGAAGAAAAAATTACGATTAAGCAAATGTTTAGTGCGATTAAAAATAATGACCAATTATTGTGGTCTGCATTAGCTCTATTACTATATACGGTAGGATCGAACCTATTGGTTGCTTTGGGATATAATTTCTTTTATATGGAACTTGGATATAATGGATCTATGGTAACTATATTTGTTGTTACCTTTGGAGTTTCCACAATTTTGATTCAGAGTTTTTATCCTAAAATTGCAAAACGATTTAAGAGAAGACACTTATTAAAATTAAGCGTTTTTATTCTCGCTGCTGGGTATATTTTGATGCTAGTTATGGGATATGTACCATTCCTACCTGTATCACTTATAACAGTTTGTATTTTTGGAGCATTGATATTTAGTGGTCAAGCAATATTCTATATGATAACAATTGTAAATATGACAAACACAATAGAATACAACGAACATAAAACTGGAAAAAGAAATGAAGCAGTAATGTTTAGTTTAAGGCCTTTTGTAACAAAACTAGCAAGTGCATTACAGCAAGGTGTTGTTACTTTAGTTTTAGTAGTCTCAGGAATTTATGCACTAAGTCAAAGTGTTTCACAATTAGAGTCTCAAAAAAACGTGTTTGACAATTTGGTACTTACGGAGCAAGTTGATTACAAAGGTAATATAGCATTAAGAACATCCATCCTTGATGATATTGAAATATCGGATTCTGATAAAGCTGCCGTTTACGATGCGTTAGTATTGGTTACGTTTGAAGACAGTAATGAGGACGGTTTAGAAGAGATGATTATTAACGATGCAGCAGATTCAGCATTTAGAGATCAAGTTATTGGCAGTATGAGAATTAGTATGAGAGTAGCCATTACAGTATTGCCGACTCTGCTAATACTATTAGCTTATTGGATATTCAAGAAAAAATTCTTTATTACGGAAGAATATTATGATAATATGTTAAAAGAAATTGAAAAACGAGGATTGTCCTAATAATCAAAAAATAAACAACACATTTTATTGACATATGTTACTTATTATTATAGAATAAATATGCAAAGGAGCGATTTTATGCCAAGACCACCAAAACCAAGAAATATTTGTGAGCTTCCTAAATATTCCGTATTTGGACCAAAGGGAGTTAAAATGAATAAATTAAACAAAATTGAGATGACTATTGATGAATTAGAAACGATTAAATTGATTGACTATTATGGTTACACGCAAGAAGAAGCATCAACCCAAATGAATGTAGCTAGAACCACAGTTCAAAGGATTTATGAAATAGCAAGAAAGAAAGTATCTCAATTACTTATCGAAGGGGCTGTTCTATTCATTGAGGGTGGAGAAATTGTGCTTTGTGATGAAAATTGTGAAGACTGCATGAGCTCTGGAAGATTCAGAAATAGAAATCGTAGCGAATAGAGGAGAACTATATGAGAGTTGCTTTAGCTGTAGATAATAACATGATTACAGAACATTTTGGACATTGTGAATACTTTGTTGTATATGACTTAGAAAACAATGAAATTAAAGGATCAGAAATATTAAAAAACCCACCACATCAAAAGGGATTTTTACCTAAATTTTTATTAGAGCATGAAATCAAAGTGGTTATCACAGGAAACATTGGTCAAATGGCAGTTAATCTAATGGAAAAATTAGGGATTAAATGTATTAGAGGTGTAACTGGAAAGTTAGTTGATGTAATCAATTGTTATGTAGATGGAACGTTAGTACAAAACGATCAGGTGTGCAATCAGCACATGCATCATGGAGATCATCAACACGAACATTAAACATATATAATCATAAAAAAAAGACTACTTTGCGTAAGTAGTCTTTAAATTTATATTAAGGGATCAACTAGTTTTACCACCATTACTATTGGGTTATGGTCACTATATTTGAATTGTTCATTAAGGGTCTCAACACTCTGAATAGCTACATTCGCAGAAACGATAAACCCATCTATAACATAATATTGATTGTTATTAGAATCTGCTGTATCATATGGTTTATTGAGCAACCTACAGGTTGGAGTAGTTACATCAATACCAAATGCAAAATCGTTGTCGACAAACCAATCGCCATCAATTGGTGGAGCTTGCCAGTACGTTGCATCTTTAAGCTCATATAGATAATCATAGTCGTAAGTATCATCAACTGCGTTGAGTGTTACATCAACCGCATCTGGAAATGTTTGATTAAAATCACCACCAACGATAACGTAATTTCCTAAGTTGTATTCTTCTAGCATCACCGCTTGTAACGCTTCTGTCTCAAGTTGCCTCATCGAACCATCGTCATACGCAGACAAGTGGACATTGATAACGATTAATTCTTTCGTTGAGTCCTTAATAGGAAATCTACTTACTAAAATAGCCCGTTTAAGATTTGCTAATCGTAAAGGCCATGAAAAACTTCCAGGTAACTGTTCTCTAATTGCGCTGTCTGAATATAAATTTGTATATGTTGCTATACCAGAATTTACCTTCCCCATCATTTGAGTAGGATTTAAAGGAAATGGTACAAAAATACAACGATAATTGTAAGCTAAAACAGAAGAAGTGCCTAGAATATCTTGATAATACACATATTGATTTGTTTCATAAGAACGGCTTGAGTTCTCATCTACTTCTTGTATAAGAAATATATCAGGACTCTCTCTCGTAAGTATAGTAGAAATACCTTCCATGTTTGACTCGACTTCGGATAAGGTATCCATTCGACCTTTTTCTCCGCCATCCATCACAAAGTCCTCAGTTTCACTTAATGATGCATAACTGGTATTGAATGTTAATAATTTAAAATCGGAATCTAATTCTATATAGTTTTCTTCCAAATCATCTACGTTATTTGTTACCTCTAAAACAGTAATATCATCGGGTTTATATTCAAATACATGAAGTGTTAAGACAAAACCCAATGCAAACACAACAATCAAAGAAACAAGAATTATTATAATTTTAAGCAATTTTTTCATAGCAAATTCTCCTTTACATCAATATTATAACAAAATTGATCTGGTTTTATGGAAATATTTATAAAATGCCTTAGAATATTGTATAATTTATATAAGGATGTGAGATTGTGAACAATAGAGTCATTGTCAAAGAATATAAAGTCAAATCTTTAGAAAATAGAACGAAGATTGTTCGTGTAATCTTACCCAAAGACTACTATGAAACAAATAAATCTTATCCAGTACTATATATGCATGATGGACAGTATTTGATAGACAACTCTCCATATAGTAATTGTTCCTGGAATGTGCTTAAAACAGCGGATGAGTTACATGAACGAACCAAAGGGATTATCATAGTTGGAATGGACAGTCATGCAAAGAAACGAATTCTTGAGTACTCTCCTTTTTTTACAAGAAGTGTGAAACAACATATGTTGAAGGAAATTGGAATACCGGAATCAGAAATTAAACCTGAGGCTGATGAATATGGAGATTTTATAGTGAATCAACTAAAGCCAATTCTTGATTCTGAATATCGCACATTAAGAGATAAGGATAATACGTATATAGCTGGTAGTTCTTGTGGGGGAATTATTTCCATATATTTGGGAATAAAATACCAGAATATTTTTTCAGTTATTGGTGCATTTTCTCCAGCATATTGGTTTGTCAGGGATGAGTTATTCCAATATATTTTGAAATCGAATGTAGATTCAAATATTCGTATCTACCACGATATGGGGACAGAAGAAAACACTAATTATAGCCCTTTATATGTTAAACTTCATAAGAAGTTCGAACAAACAATAAGCACTAAAATAACGGATGAAAAACGGTGTATGATTTTAGATGAAGGAGCCACGCATTGTGAATGCTATTGGGCAAAAAGATTCAAAATATTTTTAGAGTTTTTGTATCAACAATAAAATGAATAAGCTACTATAAATATAGGAAGTTGTGGCCGACTTCTTATAAATGTTTAAAAATAACACGCTATATGTTAAAATTCTTATATAGGAAATGGTGATTAAATGGAATATCTAAAAATTGGTAAAATTGTAAATACCAGAGGAATCAAGGGTGAATTGAAAATTAAATCTTTTACAGATTTTCAAAGTGATCGGTATCATATAGGAAATCATATATATATATTCTTTGGTAATGATTATCTTGATTTTACGATTCTTAACTATAGATTTCACAAAAATTTAGACTTGGTTGTTTTAAAAAATCACGAAGATATTAACCTTGTGGAACAATTTAAAGGTTGTGATATTTTTGTTTCTAGCGATAGTGAAATTACCTTAATGGAAGACGAATATCATCTTTCTGAAATTCTAGGAGTAAAGGTATACCAAGGAGATCGTATTATAGGAGAAGTATATGATGTTAAGGCCTTTCCTCAAGGAGATTATATCGATATTCTTTTAGAATCTAAAGAACATGCTCTAATACCTTTTCGAGATGAATTTGTGTTAGATGTCAATTTGGAGGATGATAGAATTGAAATCGTTGAAATGGAGGGATTAATATGAAAATAACTGTATTATCCTTATTTCCAGAAATGTTTCCTGCAGTTTTGAATAATTCCATTATAAAAAGAGCGATTGAAAATGAATTAGTGTCTTTTGAAATCATAAATTTCAGAGATTTTTCAACGAATAAGCATAAAGCAGTGGATGATACACCTTATGGTGGGGGTGCAGGAATGGTTCTCGCAGTAGAACCGATTTATAATGCATTAACTAGTATCAAAAGATATGAAAAAGCATTTAAAATATTGTTGACGCCTCAAGGGAAACAATTCCACCAAGATTGTGTTAAGAATTTAGTTGACATGGATCATATTATATTAATCTGCGGGCACTACGAAGGCTTTGATGAGAGAGTTAGAGAATATGTAGATATGGAACTTTCAATCGGAGATTACGTTCTTACCGGCGGTGAAATAGCTGCTTTGGTTGTGATTGACGCAACAGTTCGTTTGATACCAGGTGTTTTGGGCTCGCAAGAATCCTATGAAAATGATTCGTTTTATGATAACTATCTGGATTATCCTCAATACACAAAACCGCGCATATTTAATGGTTTCAAAGTGCCAGATGTATTACTAAGTGGAAACCATCAAGAAATTGCTAAATGGCGTGATGAAATGCGCAAAAAAAGGACAGCCGAAAGACGGCCCGATTTAAATAAGAAAATCAAGTAAAATTATAGCAAAAAATGTTTGATTTTATCTATCTACTATGATATAATCATAACGCTGAAAAGAATATTATCTATACTATGTTCCGCTGAACTCCAAGAACATAGAATCAAACAAAGGAGTTGACCAAAATGTCGCAGCAATTAATTAATGATATCACTAAAGAATATCTTAGAGATGATATCCCAGAGTTTCGCCCTGGAGATACTTTACAAGTATCAATCAAAATCAAAGAAGGAAACCGTGAACGTATCCAAGTTTTTGAAGGTCTTTGTATTAAAAGACAAAATGGAGGAGTAGGGGAAACCTACACAGTAAGAAAAATATCGTATGGTGTTGGTGTTGAAAAAACATTCTTAGTGAATTCTCCAATGGTTGATAAAATCGAAGTTAAACGTAGGGGTAAAGTAAGACGTGCACATCTAGGCTACATTAGAGGATTATCCGCTAAAGCGTCTAGAATTAAAGAAAAAAGATAAACGAAAAGAGCTGATTAAGCTCTTTTTTGTTTAAAGTGCACAAAAATCACTGAAAACAATGAAAAATAATGTAAATTTATTGTTTTCATTTGTTTTTAATGATATTATATAATAGATAAATATCGATATATAGAAAGGGTTTGATATCATGAATAAAGCGACTATTTATAATGTTGCACTTCAAGCGGGGGTTTCTTTGGCTACTGTTTCTAGAACATTAAACAATCCAGAAAAAGTAAAATTAGAAACAAGAGAAAGAGTGCTTAAAGTTATTGAAGAACTAGGATATAAACCAAATGCATTTGCAAAAGGTTTAGCAAGTAGAAAATCTACTTCAGTTGCTGTTATTGTTCCAGACATGTCAAGATCATCGGTAGCTGAAATGGTGAATGGAATTGCTGTCGAAGCAAGAAAATATCAATACTCTTTAATCATATATGTTCTTAACGAAGAAAATTTAAATGAAACAGAGATGTTAAAGGAAGTAGTAGCATCACAAGCAGATGGAATTCTATATATGAATGATGAAATTAACGAAGTTCAGTATGCGATGTTAAATACTATCCAAGAAGATTATAAAGTTCCAATTGTATTAGCAAATACGTTGTATCCTTATGATAACAAACTGGTTACGGTTTGTATTGATTATTTTAAAGCTGGATATGAAGCTACAAAACGATTGATTGATCAAGGTAGAAAAAGCATTTTTATGCTTACCACAGCGAGAAAATATATGGTTAATGATTTAAAAGAAGCTGGATATATCAAAGCGATGAAAGAAGCAGAATTAGAAACTAATATTGTAAGAACAAGTGGTGATATTTCTGTAAATACAGTTCATTTCAATGAATTATTTAAAGATTCTGGAAAGAAAATTGATGGTGTAATTGCAGTAAGAGATTCTATTGCAGTTTCCTTTATTAATACGATGATTGAAAAAGGACGTAAAATACCAAAAGATATTAGTGTTTATGGATTCCAAAACACGAAATATGCATCATTGTGTAGACCAAAATTGTCTTGCGTAGACATTCCAGTGCTTGATATTGGAGCGAAAGCAATGGCATTATTAAAGAAAGAAATCGATGGAGAACATATCGAACAAAAATTCAATGTTTTACATCATGATATAATCGAACGAGGGACAACTAAATAGACGATGAATAAGGAAGTAGAGAAATATTGATCTTACAAGAGATCTAGTGGATGGTGAAAACTAGAAGACAATATTTATCGAAATACACTTAGGAGTTTGCTTAATAGCACGGTAAATCCGTTATCTTTTAAAGCGCACTTTGTGAATTAAGGTGGTACCGCGGTTTTTTGAATCGTCCTTATATTGAGGGCGATTTTTATATAGTAGGAGGGTTAATTATGAATCTAATAGAAGATCTTAAATGGAGAGGTTTACTCTACCAAGTAACAGATGATGTAATCGAACAAAAACTAATTAATGAAGAATTAGTTTTTTACTTAGGAGCTGATCCAACAGCAAATAGTCTACATGTTGGGCATTTATTGGCATATCTTGTAGCTAAGAGATTGATGGACTATGGCCATAAACCAATATTACTAATTGGCGGAGGAACTGGTTTAGTAGGCGATCCTAGCTTTAAGAAATCAGAAAGAAAATTGCTAACAATAGAAGAATCTCTAAAGAATGGAGAGGGCATTACGAAACAAGTAAGAAGAATCCTTCCAAACGCTCAAATTGTAAATAATTATGATTGGATTTCGAGCTTGAATGCGATTGAATTCTTAAGAGATGTAGGTAAGAACTTCAATGTATCTTATATGATGAACAAAGATTCTGTTAAATCTAGAATTGAAAATGGGATTTCCTTTACTGAATTTGCATATCAAATTCTTCAGGCTTGGGATTTTGAGTATTTGTATTCAAATTTCAACTGTCAATTGCAAATTGGTGGGCAAGATCAATGGGGAAATATTACTTCAGGTCTTGAATTGATCCGTAAGATTCATACAGTAGAAGCGAACGCTTATGGAATTACGTTCCCTTTAGTTACGAAGTCAGACGGGACTAAATTTGGGAAAACTGAGAGTGGAACCTTATGGTTAGATAAAGAAAAAACATCACCTTATGAATTCTATCAATATTGGATTAATGCATCGGATTCAGATGTTATAATGCGTTTAAAACAATTTACATTTTTGTCTAGAGAGAAGATTGAAGAGCTAGAACAAGAAGTGAAAGAGAAGCCAGAGCAAAGAACTGCTCAAAAAGTATTAGCAGAAGAAATTACTAAACTTGTGCACGGAGAAGCAGAACTTACTAAAGCAATGCGCGTTACCGAAGCATTATTTAGTGGAGACATAAGAGATCTTGATGTTGAAGAAATCGAAATGGGATTTAAGCATTTACAATCCGTTACCATTGAAGAGGATTTGGCATTAGTGGATGGGTTAATCGAGTTAAATCTTGTGAAATCAAAACGTGAAGCTAGAGAGATGATTTCTAATAATGCAGTTTCTGTTAATGGAGAAAAAGTAAATGATTTGGATTTTGTATTGAAAAAAGCTGAAGCGTTTGGAAATAAATATACTATTTTGAGAAAAGGTAAAAAACGTTACGCTG
>CAZUQS010000043.1:0-9252 GCA_964622615.1 uncultured Candidatus Izemoplasmatales bacterium
TTGAGATTTTAAATAACTTAGGAGGAAATATTATGGATTTTGAAAAATTACAAAACCTTGTTGTTGAAGGGTTAGGCGTTAGCAAAGAGAAAGTAACATTAGAAGCAGATTTATCAGCTGATTTAGGTGCTGATTCACTAGATGCTGTTGAATTAATTATGGCAATTGAAGATGAGTTTGATATTACAATTGATGATGAAGTAGCACAGTCATTCAAAACCATAAAAGAAATTGTTGATTTTATTGAAAGCAAAGAGTAATTATTGATCGGATTTTAACTGAATATTTTATATTCGAAAGGAGATCAATATGGATTTAAGACAATTAAAAAGCATTATAAAAGAATTTGAGGACTCTAGCGTCCATAAGCTAGAAATCACGGAAAAAGATTTTACAGTGAAACTGGAAAAAAAGGGCAATGATGTATTGCCTCCAGTTTCATCTCAATACATCGCAACAGAGACAAAGAACCAAGAACAGATTGAAGATGAAGTAAATAATAATGTTTTAGTTAAAGCTCCACTTGTTGGTACTTTCTATGATTCACCATCTCCCGAGAGTGATCCTTTTGTAATAACAAATCAGAAAGTGAATAAAGGAGACATTCTTTTTATTGTCGAAGCTATGAAGGTAATGAATGAGATTACTTCACCTGTTTCAGGGATAGTGAAACATATTCTTGTAAAAAATTCGTCTATGGTTGAGTATGGCCAGGTCGTTCTGGAAATTGAAGAATAGTGTTTCAAAAAATTTTAATTGCCAATAGGGGAGAAATAGCAGTAAGAATTATTAGAACATGTAAGTATATGGGAATTGAAACTGTAGCTATTTATAGCGAAGTAGACAAAGAAAGTTTACATGTTCAATTAGCTGACGAAAGTGTTTGTGTTGGAGGACCGAGAAGTAGCGAATCGTATCTAAATATGGAAAATATTATTACAGCCGCTATTAGTAAGGGTGCAGAGGCAATTCACCCTGGATTTGGATTTCTAAGTGAAAATGCTGCATTTGCACAATTGTGTGTGGAATGCGGGATTACTTTTATTGGTCCAAACAGTACAGTTATAAACAAAATGGGAAATAAATCTAAAGCAAGAGAAATTATGATTCAAGCTAATATACCTGTTATTCCAGGAAGTAAAGGATCTGTAACTAGTCTCGAAGAGGCGAAGAAGCTTGTAATGGATATCGGATTTCCTATTTTAATTAAAGCCAGCGCAGGTGGTGGTGGCAGAGGTATGCGTGTTGCATATGATATGAATGAATTCATAGGAGCTTTTGAAACCGCGAAAACGGAAGCAATGAATGCTTTTGGTGATGATACAATGTATTTAGAAAAATACATATTGCATACAAAGCATATTGAATTTCAGCTGTTGGCGGATAAATATGGCAATGTAATTCATCTAGGAGAACGTGATTGTTCCATTCAAAGAAGAAATCAAAAAGTTGTTGAAGAAGCTCCAAGTATGATAAGCGAAGCTTTGCGAAAACGAATGGGAGACACAGCTATAGAAGCATGTAAAGTAGTACAATATGAAAATGCAGGTACAATTGAATTCTTAGTAGCTGGAAATGAATATTATTTCATGGAAATGAATACTAGGATTCAAGTTGAACATCCAATTACCGAAATGGTAACTGGTATAGATATTATCAAGGAACAGATTAAAATCGCAGCAGGAGAAAAATTGAGTTTCAAACAATCCGATATAACATTAAGGGGCCATAGCATCGAATGTAGATTAAATGCTGAAAATCCTAAACAACATTTTAGACCAAATCCAGGAAAAATAACATTATTACATGTACCTTCTGGTAATGGTGTAAGATTTGATAGTTTTATATATAATGATTATGAAATTCAACCTTTCTATGACTCAATGATCGGAAAAGTAATTGTTCATGGAGAAAACAGAACTGAAGCTATCAAAAAAATGCGTGCAACACTTGAAGAATTAGTTGTTGAAGGCATTAAAACCAATCAGACATTTTTATATATGATTATGCACGACGCTGATTATTTAAAAGGGTCTTTTGATACTTCTTTTGTGGCTAAGAAATTAGATGCATTACTGGAGTATGAGGAATATGAATAGTATATCGAAGACTTTAAACAAAAGAAAACATTTGAAAAATAATCTTAAAATCATTAAACATGAGAGTTCATATTTAAAAGCCCAAAAAATGGATGTTCCAAAAGGGTTATATGAAAAATGTCCTATCTGTGATAGAACAGTAAATATGAAACAAAACATTGAAAATGATTATATATGCAAACATTGCGGAAATCACTTTCGAATGAGAGCGATTGATCGCATTAAATATATTGTTGATGAAGATACGTTTGTAGAAAAAGGATTGGGATATATTTCCCTTAATCCTCTTTTTCAAGATGGATATGAAGAAAAATTAGCAAAATATAAAAAAGCAACTAACCTTGACGAAGCATACATTTATGGATTCGGACAAATACTTGGACAACCATGTGTAATTGGTGTTATGGATAGTTATTTTTTAATGGGAAGTATGGGAAGTGTCGTTGGTGAAAAAGTAACGAAGAGCTTTGAATACTCTATCTATAAAAAAATACCAATCATTATCTTTACGGCTTCTGGTGGAGCGAGAATGCAAGAGGGAATATTTAGTTTGATGCAAATGGCTAAAACCAGTTCTGCGGTTGCAAAACACAGCAGAATGGGGCTTCTTTACATTAGCGTTTTAACACATCCAACAACTGGCGGTGTTACAGCTAGTTTTGCAACTCTAGGAGATATTATATTAGCAGAACCTCATTCATTAATTGGCTTTGCGGGACCTAGAGTTATAGCTCAAACCATTAACCAAACATTGCCTGAAGGATTTCAAACAGCTGAATTTTTACAAGAAAAAGGCTTCATTGACAAAGTGGTTCATAGAAAAGAATTAAAAGAGACCCTTGCAAAACTTCTATCATTTCATAGGAGGTCATACTAATGGATATATTAGCAAAAGAACGAAAACTAAAAAAATTAGAAGATAATATTAAGGATATGGGAAGTAGTGAGTCTGTAGAAAAACTTCGTCAAGAAATCGAAAACTATAAAATGAAAGAAATGACAAAACTCACTGCATGGGACAGAGTATTATTAGCAAGACACCAACAACGACCAACCGCATTAGAATTTATTAAATTTATGTCTCCAGATTTTATCGAGTTGCACGGTGACAGATTATTCCGTGATGATAAGAGTATTGTTGGTGGAATTGGACGAATTGATGGGTATGCATTTACTATAATTGCTCAACAAAAAGGAAAAACATTAGAAGACAATTTAGAAAGAAACTTTGCAATGCCTCACCCTGAGGGATACCGAAAAGCATTGCGATTAATGAAACAAGCAGAAAAATTTCAAAGACCGATAATTACAATGATTGATACACCGGGAGCTTATCCTGGAATTGGGGCAGAAGAGCGCGGACAAGGTCATGCGATCGCGCAGAATCTATTAGAGATGAGTAATCTGACCGTTCCTGTAATAGCAGTAGTGATAGGCGAAGGTGGTAGTGGAGGTGCTTTAGCATTAGGTGTTGCGAATAAAGTATTGATGTTAGAAAATGCTATATATTCTATACTTAGCCCAGAAGGGTACGCAACGATTTTATGGAAAGATGCAAGCAAAGCTCCTCAAGCGGCAGAAGTCATGAAATTAACCGCTTACGATTTAGAAGAATTTGATATTATTGATGGGATTATAAAAGAGCCTCTTGGAGGAGCTCATTTTAATAAAGAGAAAACCTTTATTGAAACCAAAAAAGCTATCATGAATGAATTTTATAAATTAAGAGGACTCAGTGGAACAGAACTGCACTACCAAAGAAATTACAAGGTTCGTAATTATGGATTTTTACAACGATTTAATTATGATAACCTTGGAGGTATTAAACGATGATTTATACAGAAATATTAGGCACAGGAAGTTATGTTCCAAAACAGGTATATACAAATGATGATTTAAAAGCATTTGTTGATACGAATGATGAATGGATTTATTCAAGAACAGGCATAAAAGAACGACATATGTCTGAAGGTGAAAGCACATTGGACTTAGCGTATCAAGCTGCTTTAAAAGCAATTGAAACGTCACATATCGATACACAAGATATTGATTTAATCATAGTCGCAACAGTTTCATCAGATTATGCTTTTCCAGCAGTAGCTAATTTACTTCAAGCAAAATTGGAAATTGAAGGTATTACAGCATTTGATATTAATGCAGCATGTAGTGGATTTATTTATGCGCTACAAATTGCAGATAAAATGATCAAAAGTGGAGCATTTCATAATGCTTTAATTATAGGCGCAGAGACGCTAACAAGACTCACAGACTGGCGCGATAGAAATACTTGTGTACTATTTGGAGATGGTGCAGGAGCTATGGTGATCAGCAGAAGTGAAGAAAATAAAATCATCGATATTATCACAGGGTCTCAAGGTGATGTTGATATGTTACTTTACTGTAAGAATCCGGATTTAAAAGATCCTGCAGTAAATAAAATCAGTCCACAAGACCACATTCATATGAAGGGTGCAGAGGTATTTAAATTCGCTACTAGAATTATGCCAAAAACAGTACACACTTTGATGGAGAGAAATCAAATTACGGATGATGATTTGAATTGTTATATTGCACATCAAGCTAACATGAGGATTTTGGATAAATCCGCGAGGGATTTAAATATTAGCATGGATAAGATGTATTCAAATATTAGCCATTATGGAAATACATCAGCTGCGAGTGTTCCGATTGCGATTGATGAAGCGGTAAGAAGTAATTTCTTAAAACGCGGAGACAAATTTATTACAGTAGCTTTTGGTGGTGGATTAACCTGGGGCGGAGCATTAATCACATTCTAGGAGGATGACATGGACATTAGAGATTTATTAGGGATTAAATACCCGATTATTCAAGGTGGAATGGCAAATATTGCAACTCACGAATTAGCAGCTGCAGTTAGCAATGCTGGTGGGCTTGGACTAATTGGTTCTGGAGGCTGGGATGCTGACAGAGTTCGGTATGAAATTCGTAAAACCAAAGAATTAACGAATAATATATTTGGAGTGAACATCATGTTAATGAGTCCACATGCAAAAGACATTAGTGATGTGGTTATTGAAGAAGGCGTTAAAGTAGTAACTACGGGTGCTGGTAACCCCGGAATATATATGGAAAAATGGAAAAAAGCAGGGATTATCATTATCCCCGTTGTTCCTAGCGTTGCATTTGCAAAAAGACTAGAACGTTCTGGAGCCGATGCTTTGGTTGTAGAAGGTACAGAAGCAGGTGGGCATATTGGAGAAATCACAACATTTACACTAGTACCTCAAGTGGTGGATGCTGTTAGTATTCCTGTTATTGCTGCTGGTGGTATTGCAGATAGTAGAGGACTAGACGCTGCTTTTGTTTTGGGAGCGAAAGGGGTTCAAATAGGAACGGTTTTACTTGCAAGCACAGAATGCCCAATTCATGAAAACTATAAAAATAAAGTGATCAACGCTAAAGATACAGATACTGTTGTCACTGGTAGACATACTGGGGCTCCAGTAAGAGTGCTGAAAAATAAGATGGCTAAAGAATATCTAAACTTGACCAAATATGGAAATGCAAGTTTGGACGAATTGGAAAAATTAACTTTGGGATCTTTGAGAAAAGCGGTATTAGATGGTGATTTAGATGGTGGTAGTTTCATGGCTGGACAGTCCGCTGGTTTAGTGAAAGAAATTAGAACTTGTGAAGAAATTCTAAAAGATATTTTTGAAAAAAGTTTGGTTTATAAAGGAATTATTACATGAAAATAGCATTTATGTTTTCTGGTCAAGGCTCACAATATGTAGGTATGGGAAAAGATTTATATGACCAATATGACTGTGTGAGAACGGTATTTGAACAAGCAAATCAAATTTTAGGATATGATATTTCTAAAATTATTTTTGAAGATGAAGCAAAATTGAATGATACGTTATATACGCAAACATCCATGTTTGTGTTCTATCAAGCAATCCTTAAGGTTTTAGAGGAACACAACGTATTTTCTGACTATAGTCTAGGACTAAGTTTAGGAGAATATGGGGCATATTTACATAATAACGTGTTTGATTTTAAAACAGGATTAAAGATTATTGAAAAGCGTGGTTTATATATGAATCAAGCTTCAACCGAACATCCAGGATCAATGAGCGCAATTATAGGAATGGACGCTAAGGATTTATTAGAATTGATAGACCAAGCAGATGGCTATGTGAAAATTGCAAATTACAATACTTACGGGCAACTCGTGATTAGCGGTGAAACTCAAGCGGTTAAATCTCTATCTCAATTAGCATTAAATCATGGCGCTAGAAGAGCTATACTTCTAAATACAAGTGGAGCGTTTCATACGGATTTTATGATGAAAGCGAGTGAAAGATTCGAGACATTGTTAAAGGAAATCCATTTAGAAGAACCAAGTAAGCATTTACTAATTAATGTAACTGGTGATTTTTATAACCAGAATATAAAGAAAGCTATGGTTGATCAAATAACCAATAGTGTTCTATTTTATCAAATGATTGAGAAACTGATAAATGAGGGAATCGATACATTTATTGAAATAGGTCCAAAAACAACATTATGTAGTTTTGTAAAAAAGATTAATCGAGATTTAACAATATTAAATGTAGAAAATATGAAATCATTAGAATCTACATTATTGAAATTGGAGGGATAATATGATTACATTTAAAGATAAGACAGTTTTGGTTACTGGTGGTAGCCGAGGCATCGGGGAAGCAATCTGCTTAAAGTTTGCTAGTTTAGGAGCGAATGTCGTTATCAATTATGTTTCTTCTGAAACAAGAGCGAAGGATATAGCGGTGAAAGTCCAGGAACTTGGAGGGAAAGCTCTAGTAGTACAAGGAGATGTTTCTAAGTTTGAGGATAGTAAAAATATCATTGAAAAGACATTGGAAGTGTTTGGAAAAATTGATGTATTAATAAATAATTCTGGGATTACAAAAGACAATCTAATGTTACGTATGACAGAAGAAGATTTCGACCAAGTAATCAATGTCAATTTAAAAGGAACTTGGAATATGTGTAAAAATATAACTAGACATTTCTTAAAGAATAAATCTGGTTCCATAATAAATATTACAAGTGTTGTTGGAATTATAGGTAATCCTGGCCAAGCAAATTACGTGTCTTCAAAGGCAGGTATTATTGGGTTAACAAAATCGTTAGCAAAAGAATTCGGTAGCAGAAATATTAGAGTAAATGCGGTAGCACCTGGATTTATCGAAACAGAAATGACTGAGAAACTTCCAGAAGAAGTAAAAACAGCTTATCAAAAACAAATTCCTTTAAATAAATTTGGAACTACAAATGATGTTGCAAACGCATGTGCATTTTTGGCAAGTGATGAAGCAGCTTATATTACTGGTCAAGTAATTAATGTCAATGGCGGAATGATTTAAAGGAATGTGGAGGAAAATATGAAAAGAAGAGTAGTTGTAACAGGTATTGGAGCTATTACTCCAATAGGTAATGATGCAAAAACATCATGGACAAATGCAAAAAATGGAGTGAATGGAATTGACTTCATTAAAAAATATGATGCGAGTGAATATGATGTACAAGTTGCGGGAGAGATTAAAGGATTCGATTTTGAAGAATATTTTGGCAAGAAACAATTAAAACGAATGGATCGTTTTGTTCAACTTGCTCTTATATCTGCCAACGAAGCAGTTGCAGATAGCAAAATAAATTTCTTAGAAATGGATACTTATCGTGTTGGTGTATATTATGGAAGTGGTATCGGTGGATTGGAAACAATTGCAGAACAAGAAGATAAGGCAAAAGCAAAAGGCTACAATCGTTTGAGTCCATATTTTATTCCAAGTGCGATTATTAATATGGGCGCTGGTAATATTGCAATTGAACATGGTATACATGGAATCTCAATTAGTAATGTAACTGCATGCGCAAGTGCTGCGAATAGCATTGGTGAAGGATTCAGAGCGATTAGAGATGGATACTTAGAAGTTGTTATTGCCGGAGGTTCTGAAGCAACAATCATACCGCTTGGTATTGCTGGCTTTGCAGTTATGCAAGCATTGAGTAAAACAAATGATCCAGAACATGCGAGCATTCCGTTTGACGAAGACCGAAGCGGATTCGTAATGGGTGAAGGCGCAGGTACTATGATTTTGGAAGAATATGAACACGCAAAAAAAAGAGGAGCTTCCATCTATGCTGAAATCGTGGGCTATGGAGCTACTTGTGATGCATCACATGTCACTAGTCCAGATCCCGAAGGCAGCGGTGCAAAGAATTGTATGTTAATGGCATTAGAAGATGGACATTTAAAACCCGAAGATGTAGACTATATAAATGCTCATGGAACATCAACGCCTCTAAATGATAAAGTGGAAACATTGGCAATTAAGAAAGCTTTTGGTACTCATGCATATGAGCTTAATGTGTCTAGTACAAAATCAATGACAGGGCATTTACTAGGCGCTAGTGGAGCGATTGAAGCATTGTTCACCTTGTTAAGCACCTATGATGATTATATTCCACCAACGATTAACACAAAAACATTAGATCCTCTATGTGACTTGAATTACACATTAGGTCTAGGCGTTCAAAAAGAAGTCAACGTAGCAATCACAAATAGTCTAGGTTTTGGTGGACATAATGCTACATTGGTTTTTAAGAAATTTAAAGGAGAGTAGATTATGATACTTAATAGCAATCAAATACAAGAAATATTACCTCATAGATATCCATTCTTATTAATCGATAAAGTTATCGAGTTAGTCCCAGGAGATTATTCAGTAGCAATTAAAAATGTAACAGCTAATGAACAGTTCTTTTGTGGTCATTTTCCTCAAGAACATGTTATGCCTGGTGTTTTAATAGTTGAAGCATTGGCGCAAGCGGGAGCTGTGATTATTCTTACTTTAGAAGAAAATAAAGGTAGATTAGCATATTTTGCAGGAATTGATAAATGTAAATTTAAACGAAAAGTAGTTCCTGGAGATACCCTCAGATTAGAAGCTAAACTTCTAAATGAAAAAGGCGGAATTGGGATTGCTGAAGGAATTGCTTCCGTAGATGGAAAAGTTGTATGTAGTTTAATTATGAAATTTGCTTTAGCAAAATAAAAAGTTGGAAATTTTATAGTGAACCCCAAAAAGTAGACACTTAAAAAAAAGTCAAATAATATAAGATG
>CAZUQS010000044.1:0-9239 GCA_964622615.1 uncultured Candidatus Izemoplasmatales bacterium
GTATCGTTCGCCTTTAATAAAATACAAAGGGATCGGGGCCAAATTGACTCTTACTTTCGGCTCTTTCCTTTTTGTTTTATTATTACTTCTTGATTTTGGCTTGTATTCTAAATTTGATAAACCCTTTTCCATTCTCCGGCATTCTTCTATAGTAAAGCGATCATATAAGTTACTGTAATAATCGTATGGCTTAAAATGTTTATAACATTTAATTGGAGACATTTTAAAAGTTAAGCTTAAATTTACCCTCCGACAAAATACTTAGATTATTTTTTTGTAATAATCACATTTAATATTTTTGCTACTTCTTCTAAATCATCTTGTTTAGAATTCTCCCTTCCCAATAAATTAGCAGTACCAATAATTTCAAAAATTTTAATCTCCAAACTATTCAAATCATAAAATTCATAAATTTCATCTTCCTTAGCATGTTCACTAGAATATTCAGTTCGAGGAACAGGCAAAAACAATCTTCCTCCGTCTAGGCTCATAAAATTCCAAGAAAAAAGATTAGCTTCTTTAAATTTTAATGTAATATAATGTATATAATTATGATCCCTATCGGGAAATTTCTTATACCTTTCCGCTAATACATCACTTCCATCTGAAATACTGATGAAAAAATCAGGGTTTCTAATATAAAAATATTTCCTTCCTTGTTCATCAGACTTCCAGTTAAATTTATCATCCAAAGCCCTCGATGAAATATCAATAGGTTCTCCACGGAAAAAAATAGAAATTCTCTGGTATAAAAAATTTGCTATTAGCCCAGTAACTATTCCTGATCTAAAAATTATTATTTGTGCAAAAGTCATAATTTTAAACACCATCAATACTTTTTCCATAATTTCTTAAAAACTCTTCATTCTCTTTGACTAAAAACACATATTCATAAGGATTGTTGTTTTCGTCCCTTATAATCCTCGCTTTTGGCTTACTTTTTTTCATTGATTTCCTGTTTACGCAACATCAGAAGGACAATCTCATATGTCATATTTTTAATAAGTCTGGCATATTCACGATTAGAAGAAATTGCATGAGCACCGACATTAGACGATAATGCATATAGCGCATTCACTAATTGCCATTCTGAATCTTTAAAAAATTTTACCGAGCGCAAATAATCAAAAACGACATGTTCTTTTGATTGACTATTAACTTTGGCATCCTTACGTTTTCCTGAAATATATAATGCAATGTTTCGTGTTGCCTCGTTAATAAGAATTCTAATTCTATCTATACATGTAGCAAATTTTGTATCGGTAAATTCACCACCCTGAAACAGTTCCTCTATACCAATAATCAGATCTGGAATCTTAGAATCTGGAAACTCTTGATGCCATATTCCCAAAAGTTTCTCTCTGTCGGCGTTTATTTCTGGATTAACATCTTGTAATTCAAGTTCGAGAAGTTTTAATTCTGCACTATTTATTTTTTCAATTAACTGGAAATTATGTTCATCATCATTTTGTAAAAATAATTTAATTTGATCATATTCACCTTGAGAAATTGTTAGATACTCATAAGAGACAATCTGGGACAACATTGCTAAAAAATTACTATATCCATGAACTGAATCTCCTTTTAAAATTTGCTGAGCTTTTTTTAAAGCTTTAAATCTTATACCTATCTTATGTAACACAAATAAAATAAAATATGCCACATCAGCATACTCTGATTTCTGAGAGAGTTGAGTTAAAAGATAATCACAAAACCTTTTTTTATCTTCCTTATTAAACACACAATAAAGCTTGAGAAGAACATCGGCATTTTTTGATTTGATAGTACTTGGATTACTTTCAAAATACAAAAGTTCAGACATTTTACCTGAAATATTCCATCCTTGTTGAACCCCAATATTAAAACTACCCAAGCCACCACATCGTCGTCCATTAGCTTTATAAGCCCTTCTTTCTTCGTTTAAAACTATATTTATTTTTCCATGAATTTTTTTTCGCATAATATATCAGCATAATTTCATTACACAATTTATTTCACAATATCAAATAAATTTTTGGGATTGTCTAAAACCTTAAATTCCCAAGTTCCAAAAACATCTAAAGCATTTACCGCTTTAACCCATTCCTTTGTAGCTTGCCATTTAGCTTTGTCTTGCTCTTTTTTTTGGCCTTTGACTTCAAGAATCAAATGTCTATTATCTTTAAACCTAATTATAAAATCGGGATAATATGTATGTACTTGACCATTCCAAAGATAAAAAATTTCAAATCCTAAATGATCGTTTTTAGCCCAAGAAACTAAACCAGGAATTCTATTTCTTTCAAACTCAAACCCAATTCCCTCCCAACTACTATCAGTTACAATATGACTAATTTGACTCTTTTTAACCGGTTGAGTTGGTTTACTTGTATACCAAATCATTGATGTAGTAGTACTTCTTTTTGGTCTGACTGGATCCAAAATAGCTGTCGGTGTTTCCTTACTTGAACTAAGAATAAAATTACCAATGTGATTAGTTATTTTTTGAAGATTTATAGCAATAACAATATTCTTCAATTTATCTGTTCCGCTAAACAAAGGCACCTTTACTAAAAGCTTATCTGATTCTATAAACTTATCGATTACTTCCATTAACTGACTAATATGACTTCCTGGATCACCTTCCCAATTTTCTCCAAATTGCTCATGTAATCTTACGGCTGCTTGTAGCTTTGATTTTTGGAGACGATTATCTTCTGCTAATTTAGTTAAATCAATCTCGCTTATTTGATCAAAACAAGGTCGCCCATCAATAGTTGGTGCAACTTCTACAACTGTGGAAGCGTCTTCTGGAGATAAAATTAATTTATCTAATTTATCCCAATCCAAATCTAAAAAATAATTCAACTTATAATCCACTCTCAAGACATGAGGCCAACTAATTTGCAATTCTTTCCTTTCAAGAATTGGTTCAATTTTTGTCTTTGGCTTTTCAGGGCCAGGTACATGTTCTTTGCCTTCAGCTGGTAGAAATGTAAACGGAACGCCGAAAACAGTCACATATTCAGGATCATATAATCCCGTGTCAGGATTTAAATCATAAGAAATACGACGAAGTCCGCGACCAACAACTTGTTCACATAAAAGCTGACTCGTAAAAGCCCTTACTCCTAAAATGTGTGTTACGGTTTGAGCGTCCCAGCCTTCAGATAACATGTTTACACCGATAACACATTGTGTTTTTTCTCCAGCTTTACCCTTTTTACCAACAGTATTAAATTTTTCTCTAACATCCTCCACTAACTCTCTTTTTGACTTAGTTAGTTTCTCTTCTTCATCAGATTCAATTTTATCTAGAGCATCTTGATCAATTCTAATCAATCCCTCTTTTTCACCTAGTTCTTCTACAGAGGTATAACCATTAACTAAAGTATATTCTAATCTTGCTGCTGTTTCGGTTCTATTTGAAATCATAATCATTACGGGAGGCGTCTCTCTTTTTTGCTTTTGCCATTCTTCTTTGGATTTTAACCAATCAGCGCCCAAAACATTAATAGCATTTCTTACTAAATCAGGTAATCCTTCATTTGGTTTTGCTCGACGATTTAAATCATCTTTAACATGCTCATAAATATGAAAAAACTTTGACTTCAAATCTTTTGTCATTGTCGAATCATCTCTAACGGCCACCTTTGGCGTTTTAACTAATCCACTTTCTATTGCGTCATTCAATCCAAAATCACTAACAATCCAAGAAAATAATTGTTCACTCTGATTATTTCTACCAGTTGGTTTAAAGGGTGTTGCTGTTAAATCATATGCCCTTAAAACATTTCTGGCTCGATGGATTTTATCTATACCACTAACCCAAATAGTCGCTTTTTCTTTATCATTATTTTTCTCATCTGGATCAGGTCTATGACAATGATGAGCTTCATCATTAATAACTAAAATATTAGAGGCGTTATCGCCAAGTTTGGACAAAACTCTTTTTGAAAAAGATTCATCACTTTCGGGTCCTTTTTTAACAACTTTTGGACCAGCATTTTCATTAATTGGAGCCAAGTTATGCCAATTCGTTACCATTATCTTTGCTTTTAAAAGATCTTGCCACATTGTTGAATCAACTATTCTAAATTCATTAAAATAAAAATTATCTGGATTGTCGGGTAATAATACTTGCAATCTATCGCGAACAGTTAATCCTGGCGCGATTATTAAAATATTTTTTGAAAAACGAGAATCCTTAGGATTGGCAATTTTATTTAAAGCTTGCCAAGCAATCAACATTGCCATAACAACTGTTTTACCAGTACCTGTTGCTAATTTTAGGCATTGTCTTTCCCAATCACCGCCACCTTTTGGAATATCTATTCCTTGTTTTTCTGAATCACTTGCTTCAACTAACCAAATGGCTATTTCTACAGCTTCTAATTGACAATAAAAAGGTTGAAGTTCTCGTTGAGCATCATCATTCCAAAAATCTAAAAGTCGTTTTGTAATACCGGTAACATTTGGATATCCTTTTTCTTTCCATTTCTTAACTCTTGGTCTTATTTTGTTAACTAAGGGAATTTCAATGAATTCACCTGGATCTTCTTGGCTAACTTTTGTTTGATTAGTTGCTCGCCAATAACCTGCTTTTCTTCTTCCTTTCTTTTTTTCAAAATCTTGTTTTTCACGAATATATAGCCAATGTTCTGTTGGTTCTTTATATGGACTATTAATTATTAGATGATCAATTCCTTTTTTACTCATATTAATCTAATTTTTTAACTACAAAAGATTCTATCCCTCTATTGTCTATTATTTTAACCGCAATTTTCTTCTCTTTACCTGCTTTAAATAACAATGATTCTACGCCAGTAAGCGAATCTAATAGTTCTTCATCGACTTCGCTGTTTAAAGCCTTAGACAACTTTGTCCAATCACGTTTATTATCTTTCATTGGAAAAAATACTTGATCTGGTAATAAACTTCTTTCATCATAATCAGTATCTAAAAACCACATCGCAATATGCTTATTATCTTTTGACTCAATTTCTCCGCTTATCGGATTATAGTAATCAAAACCATTGATTTTTACCTTATACTTTCCTTTCTTTTCTTTAATAACTTCCACATCAGGTTGCCCAATCAACCAATAGCTTTGATTGGTAGATCTTTTTCTTCTTAAATCTGAAGTTAATAAATCTACATTCATTTGCGATTTAAGAATTTTAACTCCTGACCATTTAATCTGATCAATATCTTTCGCAGCTTCTGGATCAAAGTGAAAAGCAGCAAAAATCACAAAATCTGGATTTTTCTTTAAATTCCTTGCCTCTTTAATCGCTTCTTCTACTTGCCTTTGTTCTAATGGTCCATATTCTGAACCAAAACTAATATAGGCAGTTTTATTCTTATTATCCTTTTCTAAAATTTCTGCTTCGGCATGTAAAAATCTTGTAGCAACCATTGGTTCGATTCTAGAAAAAGAAATTGTTTTACCACCAGTAGCACGAATACCAGACGCTTTAAGTTCATCTCGCCATAATGATTGATTGCCCGTCTCCCCTGTTTGTGAAAGTTCTCTTCCTGAACCATCAATTTTTGGTTTCGATCCTTCAATCGGCCTTACTTTCAAGCAAGGAACCGCTTCAACAGTAAAAGGGCCACTAACTCTAACTTTGCCTTTTTCAATTAATGGCTGGTCATATAAATTCTCCATTTTTCTTTCTGATTCCTTTGTAAAAGTACCCACAGATATATGAGGAATTTCTTTATAAACCAAACCGCTTCTTATCCCTTCTTCTCTGTGAGCCAATTTATAATATTCAAAATTTGCAGTCATTAATCTTTGTTTCGCTAAAGCAATAGCTACGCGTGAAGTGTCGCAAGTAATCCAACGACGACCCCGCCTTTCCGCAACAAATGCGCTAGTACCACCACCACAAGTAGGATCCAAGATTAAATCTCCTGGGTCTGTTGTCATAAGTAGGCATCGTTCAATAACTTTATCTTGTGTTTCTACGACATATAACTTCCCAGAAGCAGCAGCTGTATCAAGCCACATATTAGTTAATCGTGAGGCAGGAAAGTCTTTGTAATATGTGATAAAATAGAGACCATTTCCTCTCGTTGCAATTCTCTCTAACTTTTCAAGTTTTTTCATTCCTTCAAAATTTGTTTTCCAAGATTTATTTGTTCTCGGTTTATAAATCTTTCCATTAAATTCATAATCATAAACACAAGATGATGTTAGTCCTGAAGAATTGAGATCAGCTAAATTGAATCTATTCTCAAGTGGAGTGTCGTTTTTAGCTTTTTCGATTTTCTTATTTATAAAAATATAAGGATAATTCTTTTTTGATTCTTCATCTTTCTCTATAAACAACTCTCTAAATTTTATTTTTTTCTTATCTTTAGCATACCAAATAATTATGTCGTATAGATGAGCTAAATCATTAGATCCTAAAACACCTTTCGTTTTATAAGTTATCATCGCCATGAAATTATCTTTACCAAATATTTCTTCCATAATTTCTCTAACATGATGAACATTCTCTTCATTAATTTGTACAAAACAACTTCCTTTCTCATTTAAAAGTTCTTTTACGAGCAATAATCTATCTCTTAAACTTGTTAAATAACTATGAATTCCTAACTCCCACGTATCACGAAATGCTTGTATCATCTCTGGTTCTACTGGAATATCTTCGTCTCTATCTTTAACATCCTTTTTGTCTACGAATGGCTGAAAATTTGAGTTATATTTAATTCCATAAGGTGGATCGATATAGACCATTTGAACCTTACCAGCCATACCTTCTTTATTGAGTAAACTATTCATAACTAAAAGCGAATCGCCTGCAATTAAGCGATTCGTCCAATCCTGCTCGTGTTTGTAGAAATCAATTGCCTTATTAAGTGGTAATTCATTATCTGGTTGCTCAAAAAGAGAAACTTGTTTTGGTCCTGTGTCTTTTTTTAGAAATGATTTTATTATTCTCTTTGGATCAATTCTCTCATGAATATGTAAACTAACATTTTGAATATCAAATTCATTCCCTTCTTTCTTCCCAGCCCAACTTAAATATGGATCGATATGAGGATCGTGTTGATATTTAGCTCGACCATTTAATTTGTCAGTCGCGCTGGAAACCAACCCGACAGGCGGGTTATTTTTCCTCTTTTGACCCTTATGAGAATAATTCTCAACTTTGATTTCTTTTTGTTTTCTTCTTAGCATAAATTAATAAAGTTTGTCTTATTTATATTTTTATTCTACAATATAAAATGGTATTAGTAAAGTCAAAAAATTTATGAAAAGCAGTAAAAAATCTAAAGAAATTTTTAACAATAGTCATATCCAAGACCTTCTTAAAGATGCCCTTAAAAAATATTCCAATAGCCAAAAACAAATAGAAGAAGCTTTTAAAAGATATAGACCACAGATAAGTAAAATGACCGAACAAGCCAATATTGTGGCAAGTAGATTCAAAGACATAGGCAAAAGACTCGACAGAAGCGGTATTTTAAGAGAAATCTCCAAATTAAAATTGGACAATCAGGCCAAAACTCTCATGGAACAGCTTGAACTTCCTGCTATTTTGGAAAAGCATTATTTCCACAACATTACTCTTCCTCCTATGTCGCCCCCCATGACAAAACAACCAATTACTCCCACAACAGAAAAAGAAGCTATGTTAGTATCAGCGGTAAAAAAACTATCGAAGCAGGTAGTAAGTATGGAAGAATTAGTTAAAAGTAGATTCAAAGAAGAATCTGCAATATTCCCCGAACCCATAATAAAACTGCCGTCTAAAACTCATTGGGAAGATATAAAGATAATGTTTGAAAACAAATATGACATTGCAATCTATCGCCGAAAAAAATTTATTAAAAAATTCAGCTATAAAGAACTCGGTTTTGCCTGCAAGAATAAAAAAGACAAGAACCCAGATAAACAATGGGAATTTTTACGACACCTTGCTCTTATATATAAAAGTAAAAAATCAATGCGACATACCATTGATAATCTTTGTTACGATTTAGGAATATCGAAAGACACATGTTTAAAGAGAAAAAGCAAACTCTCCATACATCTTCAAAACATATTTGGTATAGAAGAAGATCTTTTTCTTGAATATAATCCGGATGAAGGATATCAGATACGTTTTACTATTGAACCAGACCCTTTACTCAGAAGCAATTACGATTTGTACCCATCAGGCGGCAAATTAATTGATAATTTTGATAACGAATACGTTGAAAACAATAGATATTAATAACTTCTAAACTTTATTCTCAACCCCCGCTGAATTCAGCGGGGGTTTTTGTTTACCTATTTTTAACAAAAACCCCTATTTTATGCAGAAACAGAACAATCCGTTGAAATTTCAGCATATAAGTAAAGGGCAAAAAAGCAAAATTAATAAAGAAAGGATAAAAAAAGATGAAGAAGAAAATAAATATAAAAAACCTAAAAATTCAATATGTAGCGACTTCATCGCTCCATCCGGCTCCTTACAACCCTCGTTATTGGGATGAAACCGACAAATCAAAGCTTAAAGAAAGTATTTTACGATTCGGCATTACAGAACCTATTCTTATTAACTCATACCCAAAAAGAAAAAACCGGATAATCTCAGGTCATTTTAGGTGGAATATAGCAAAAGAACTTAATATCAAAACTCTTCCTATTATTTACATCTACATCCCCAGTCTTAAAAAAGAACGTGAACTTTGTTTAAGAATGAACCGGAATCAAGGTAAATGGGATATGGAGCTTTTGAAAGAATTTGATATAGACACCCTTTTAACTACGGGATTTGATGATAAAGACCTGTCTGCCATCTGGGATGAGAATTTAGAAATAGAAGATGACAATTTTAATGAAGAAAAGGAGTTAGAAAAAGCAAAAACAACCAACATCAAGCCAGGAGATTTATTTCAATTAAGCGACCATTTCTTAATTTGTGGAGACAGCCATAAAAAAGAAACACTGGATAAGTTAATGCAAGGTAAGAAGGCAGACATGATTTATAATGATCCAATTTACAATATTGGAATCGACTATAACAGAGGTATTGGCGGAAAAGCCAGTTATGGTGGAACGATTAATGATAAAAAGAGTGATGAGGAATATAAGGAGTTTTTAAGACAAGGGCTGGAGAATTCATTAAATCATGCCAATGACAACTGCCACGTTTTCACCTTCTGTGACCAAAAATATGTATGGCTTTTGCAGACGCTATATAGAGAACTCGGAATAAATAATAAAAGAATTTGCATGTGGATTAAGAATGGATTCAACC